>CAYGMX010000006.1:3248-9662 GCA_964351055.1 uncultured Loktanella sp.
TCTTCCAGCAGATGGTGCTGCTTGAGCAGTTTGACAGTCTGGCCAACCACATAGCCGCCACAGCCTGTTCCTGCAGGCGGGCCACCGGCCTCGACGCATTTCACCCCGTTGAATCCCTCAAAGATAAAGTCCTCGGGGCGCAGTTCTTCGGAATGGAAATCCACATCCTTAAGAATATCGATCACAGTCGGCACGAGGCTGCCTGTGAGCGTAAACGTACTGTCATGCTTGGGGTCACAGCCGATCTGCAACACACGCTTGCCATGCATGGAAAAGGCCGCGGACAGGTTGGACGAGGTGGTCGACTTGCCGATCCCGCCTTTGCCGTAGACCGCAAAGACCTTTGCGCCTTCAATCTTGGCGTCCTCCGGCTGATGGACCTGAACAGAGCCCTCGCCATCTTGGCCACGCAGGTTCGGGATTTCATCTCTGGGGCTCATGAGAGCCTCCTTTCCATTAGCTTCTTTTGTTCAAAAATACCTCGGGGGTGAGGTGCGTTGCACCGAGGGGGCAGCGCCCCCTTGTTCCGCCCGCCGCAGGCGCAAATATGTCCAAGTCCTGTCATTCTGCTGCGATCCCTTCCATCCGGTCTTCCAAGGCATCTGCGGCATCCTGGAGTGCAGCCAGCGTTGCCCCGTCGGGCGCCCAATACTGGCGGTCAGAGGCTTCCAACAAACGGTTCGCCATGCGCATAGAGGCCTGCGGGTTCAGTGCCGCCAACCTTTCGCGCATTTCGGTATCCAGCACGAATGTCTCGGACAGACGCTGATAGACCCAAGGCGCGACCTCACCGGTGGTGGCTGACCAACCCATCGTGTTGGTGACCTGCGCTTCGATCTGGCGCACACCTTCATGGCCATGCTTCAGCAACCCTTCATAGAACTTCGGGTTGAGGCTACGGCTGCGTGTTTCCAGCGCAACCTGATCCTGCAATGTGCGGACTTTGGCAGCCCCCCGTGTCTGGTCGCCGATATAGACAGGGGCGCTCACGCCGCCCTTCGCCCGTTTCACGGCGCGGGAAATACCGCCGAGCGTATCGAAATAATGGTCGACGGTGGTGACGCCCAATTCGACGGATTCAAGGTTCTGATAGGCCAGATCAACGTCCTTGAGGACCTTTTGCAAAAGCCCAGCATTCTTCGATGCTTTTCCGTCTACACCGTAGGCAAAGCTCTTGCGGTTTTCATAGGCGTCCGCCAATTCGTCTTCGTCGCCGAATGTGCTTTGATCGACCAGCACATTGACGTTGGACCCGTAAGACCCCTCAGCGTTCGAAAACACACGCAATGCTGCTGTCTGGATATCGCAATCCATCTGCGCGGCATAGGCCAGCGCATGGGCGCGGATGAAATTCATGTCCGTCGGTTCATCGACTTGGGCGCACCGCAAGGCAGCTTCGGCCAGCATGCGGGTCTGCAACGGGAGCAGATCACGGAAGATACCCGACAGGGTCATCACCACATCAACACGCGGACGGCCAAGCTCTTCGAGCGGGATCAGATCAGCGCCGGATAAACGCCCGAAATCATCAAAGCGCGGCTTGCACCCCATCAGCGCCAGCGCCTGCGCGATTGGCACGCCATCGGATTTGATATTGTCAGACCCCCAAAGCACCAGCGCCACTGTGCGCGGCATGGATTTATGGGTCTTGATCAGCAGATCAGCCTGCTTTGCGCCGTCAGACATGGCAAAGGCAGTGGGCATGCGGAACGGGTCAAACGCGTGGATATTACGGCCCGTCGGCAGGATCGAAGGCGACCGGATCAGATCGCCGCCATGGACGGGCGGGATAAAGCGGCCCGACAGCGCATTCATCAGGCCGGACAATTCAGTTTCATCCTGCAACAATAGATCGGTCCGCGCCCGCGCATGATCATCTGCATGATCCATCAGATCGAGCATATTGGCGCGGTCGGAATCGGACATTCTTCTACCCACGATATGGAACCCGTCAGGGATCAACGACCCTTCGGTTTCCAAAAGGCGCAGCCAAAGCTGGTCAAGGTCGCTTGCATCCATATCAACTGCTGTTGCCTGATCGCGGACCAATGCCTCCAGTTCGGGGCGTGTCACGTCATCCTGCGGCATGCCGCGCAACCGCTGCAAACTGTCACGCACCTCGGCCAGACCCTTATAAAGTCCTGACGAGGCCAAAGGCGGGGTCAGATGCGTGACCACCACCGCATTGCTGCGCCGCTTGGCCAGTGACGCCTCGGAGGGGTTATTGGCCGCGTAAAGATAGATATTGGGCATTTCCCCGATCAGACGATCCGGCCAGTCGCCCGCACCAAGACCTGATTGCTTGCCGGGCATGAATTCCAACGCACCATGCATACCGAAATGCAGGACCGCATCCGCACCAAAGGTATTGCGCAGCCACAGATAGAAGGTGACGAAGGCATGCGTCGGGGCAAAGCCGCGTTCGAACAGCAACCGCATCGGATCGCCTTCGTAACCAAAAGTAGGCTGAACACCGACAAACACATTGCCGAAATGATGGCCCAGAACAAACACGCCGCGCCCGTCCGACTGGATCTTGCCAGGTGCGGGACCCCAGACCGCTTCGATCTCGCTCAACGGCGGGGTCGTGCGCACAATGGTGTCTGCATCGACATGGGCTGCAACATTCGCCTGCTGCCCGTATTGCGCGGCATTCCCTTGCAGGATCATGGTGCGCAGATGATCGACCGTTTGCGGAAGATCGACAGCATAGCCATCGTTCTTCATCTTTATGAGTGTGTTGAACAGGCTTTCAAAAACGCTCAGGTATGCCGCTGTGCCGACTGCTCCCGCGTTTGGCGGAAAGCCGAACAGGACAATCCCGATCTTCTTTTCGGCATTTGTCTTGCGGCGCAACTTGGCAAGGCGCAGAGTCTTTTCAGCCAGACACGCGATCCGCTCGTGGCATGGGGCCATCGCCTTGCAGGCAGACTGGCCGCCACATGCTCTTGGGCAACCCCTGCATCCGTCGGCACCGTGACGGCCTGCAAAAACCGTTGGGTTTGTCGCGCCGTCAATCTCGGGCAGGGCCACCAGCATCGTTGTCTCGATCGGACCAAGACCTTGCGGGCTGTCGGCCCACTGCCCAAGGGTCTGAAATTCCAGCGGTTGGGCCGCAATATAGGGGACATCAAGCCGCGTCAGGAGCTTTACGGCGGCGGCGCTGTCATTATACGCAGGGCCACCCACAAGAGAGAAACCGGTGAGAGAAACCATCGCATCAACACGGCCTTGGAAGTAATTCTCGATTGCGGGGGTGCCATCAAGACCGCCTGCAAAGGCTGGCACGACAGCCATCCCTTTTTCTTCGAATGCGCGGATCACGGCATCGTAGTGGGCCGTATCAGAGGCAAGGATATATGACCGCAACATCAGGATACCGATTGTTGCAACCGCACCGGCAGGGCGTGGCAAATCGGCTGCATTGGTACTGATGTGGTGATCGGGCAGATCAGGATGGTAAACGCCAACCTCGGGATATTCGATGGGCGGCTTTGCTTTGACTGGCTTCCAGCTTTGTCCTACGGCATAGCGTGACACCAGCATCCGGATCATTTGTTCGATGTTGTCGTCAGACCCGCCCAGCCAGTATTGCATCGACAGGAACCAGTTGCGCAGGTCCTGGCTCTTCCCAGGGATCAGCCGCAGAATCTTTGGCAGAGTCCGCAGCGTTTTCATGTGGCTCTTGCCGGACTGGTTGCCCTTGCTTTGCTGGGGCCGCAGCTTTTTCAACAGAGCCATTGCACCACTGGCGGGCTTGGACATGTCCAAGTCGCCCATCTTGGTCAGCTTCACCAGCGCACTATCGCTGATCATGTTGATCATGGCATCACAGGTGCCGCGGCGCGCTTGCAGGTCGGGCAGAATTGCCGCTGTGTGTTCTTCGAGGAACAGCAGGTTGGTCACGATGATATTGGCGTGAGCAACCGATTGTTTGGCATCGGCAAGGGCCGCAGGGTTTTCACCCCATTCGGCAGCCGCGTGGATAGAAATCTCGAGCCCTGGAAAATCGGCAAGCAAACGGTCGCGGCAACGCGCAGCAGGACCGGCGGTGTGACTGTCCAGCGTGACAATCACAAAGCGGAAAGCATCTATGTCGGCGTTATCGCGCATAGTGGGCTTTTGCCTCGTAAAGTGTATCAAGACTGATCTGGTTCAGACCCTTCTCTGCCGCATAATTCTCTGTGTTCCGCCGCGCCTTGCCGCGCACGAAGAACGGGATTTTCTTCAGTTCTTTTTCTGCGTCACTTAGCCAGATGATGTTGTCACCCTGTGGCTGTAGCGTATCTTCGGTGGCTTCTTCTTGTTCCACGCGTGCCTTGGCCTTGCCACCGTGATGGCTTGGGCCGGCGTCATCGTGGAATTCGAAATCATCGCGGAACATCGTCAGCAGGTGTTCTTCCAGCCCCATAACGAGCGGATGGATCAGCGTGTCAAAGATGACATTTGCACCCTCGAACCCGACTTGTGGCGAATAGCGCGCTGGGTAATCCTGCACATGGACCGGTGCAGAGATCACGGCGCAAGGGATGCCCAGACGCTTTCCGATGTGGCGTTCCATCTGGGTGCCAAGGATCATTTCGGGGCTGAGCGCCTCGATGGTCTGTTCGACTTCAAGGTAATCATCGGTAATCAGCGCTTCGACGCCGTATTCCTTGGCCAGCGCACGGATCGGGCGGGCCATCTCGCGGTTGTAGCATCCCATGCCGACCACTTCGAAGCCCATCTCGTCACGGGCGATGCGGGCATAGGCAGCCACATGGGTGCCATCGCCAAAGATGAACACGCGCTTGCCGGTCAGATAGGTGCTGTCAACCGACCGTGACCACCACGGCATGCGCAGACGGCTTTCGTCGATCAGGACGGGCTGGTCGATGATCTTGCTGATCTCTGCGATGAAATCGCGGGTCGCGCCAACGCCGATCGGAACGATCTTGGTGTAGGGCTGGCCATGGTTCTTTTCCAGCCACCGCGCCGCGGCTTCGCCTGTTTCGGGCGACATCAGCACGTTGAAATGTGCGGCGGGCAAGCGGGCGATATCAGCGGGTGTGGCACCCAGCGGGGCCACGACATTCACGTTCACGCCCAGATCGGACAACAGGCCTGTTAGTTCTTCGACATCATCACGATGCCGAAAGCCCAGCGCGGTCGGCCCAAGGATATTGCAGCTGACACGCGCAGTGCGATCCTGCGGTTTGGCAAGATGTTTGACGATTTCATAGAATGTTTCGTCCGCGCCAAAGTTTTCCTTGCGGCTGTAGCTTGGCAGTTCCAACGGAATCACCGGAATGGAAAGGCCCATGGTTTCAGCAAGACCAGCGGGATCATCCTGGATCAGTTCGGCAGTGCAGGACGCGCCGACGATGATCGCTTGTGGGTTAAAGCGGTCAACAGCGTCCTGACACGAAGCCTTGAACAAGGTCGCGGTATCCGCACCCAGATCGCGGGCCTGAAATGTGGTATAGCTAACGGGTGGGCGGTGGTTGCGCCGTTCGATCATCGTGAACAGCAGGTCGGCGTAGGTATCACCCTGCGGCGCATGCAGAACGTAGTGCAGGCCCTTCATGGCGGTTGCTACACGCATGGCACCAACGTGCGGCGGGCCTTCGTATGTCCAGACCGTTAGCTTCATTCGGCAGCCTCCAGACGGAGCACCGATTTGCGGCGGAGTGGGCGCGAGAAGAGGCCGGCAAGATCACCCGCCTGTTCGTAGAAATGCACCGGCGTAAAGACCAGTTCGATCGCCCACTTGGTTGAGAGGCCCTCGGCCTCAAGCGGGTTGGCAAGGCCTAGGCCGCAGATCGTCAGGTCAGGGCGGGCGGCGCGGGCGCGATCCAACTGCTTGTCCACATCCTGCCCTTCGGAAATCTGTGGGCCAGCGGGCAGGAGGTCCAGATCGGGGCCATGCAATGCATCGTGTATATAGGGGCTGCCCACTTCAATAGCGGTCATGCCGCATTCGCGGGTCAGGAAACGGGCCAGCGGGATTTCAAGCTGGCTGTCGGGGAAGAAGAACACTGTCTTGCCATTCAGCACCTCTGCCGCTTGTGCGATGGCCTTGCGCGCGCGGGCACGCGGCGCAGCAGTCACAGCCTCGAATGTTTCTTCGCTCACGCCGAATTCGGTGGCGATTACCCGCAACCAAGCGGTTGTGCCCTCATCACCAAAGGGGAAAGGGGCAGACAGATGCCGCGCGCCGCGCCGCTCAAGCGCGGCATGGGTATCGCCAAGGAACGGCTGGGTCAAAGCAAAGACCGTATTTTCGCCCACGGCGGTTGTGTCATCGATCCGGCGCGCTGGGAGCAGCCGGATCGGACCAATGCCCATGTCGGTCAGAAGCGAAACCATCTGATCCTCGACAACATCGGGCAATGCACCGACCACGAGGAGTTCGCGGGCGGTTGTATCTTTCAG
>CAYGMX010000006.1:9762-24816 GCA_964351055.1 uncultured Loktanella sp.
CAACATCGGGCAATGCACCGACCACGAGGAGTTCGCGGGCGGTTGTATCTTTCAGTACGGGAACCATCGAGGCAAGACAGGCATCTTCGCCTTCAGTAAAGGTGGTTTCAATCCCGGAACCGGAATAATTCAGCACCCGCACATGGGGGGCATGGACCTGGCTCAGACGCTCGGCGGCGCGGGCAAGGTCGATTTTAATCACTTCGGATGGGCAAGACCCCACCAGAAAGAGCTGGCGAATGTCAGGACGGCGCGACAAAAGGCGGGCCACTTCGCGGTCCAGCTCGACATGCGCGTCGGCCATTCCGGCCAAATCCTGCTCTTCGAGAATCGCTGTACCGAATCGGGGTTCAGCGAAAATCATCACACCGGCGGCCGATTGCAACAGGTGCGCGCAGGTCCGTGAACCGACCACAAGAAAGAAAGCATCCTGCATTTTGCGGTGCAGCCAGATGATACCGGTCAGGCCACAAAACACCTCGCGCTGGCCGCGCTCTTTGAGGACCGGAGCAGAGCGGCAACCGCCGTTCGTGGGGGTCAGCGGTACGTTCATGCACGTGCCTCCGCGTCGAGGCGCGCCATGCGCAATTTCCAGATGAATTGGCCCGCATTTACGACGTAGGCGAAGTAAGCCGCGAGCGCGATATACATCATGCTTTCGGCGGCCATCGAACCCGTCAAAAGCGCGACCATATACCAAGTATGCAAGGCGATGACGACGAAACTGAACACGTCTTCCCAGAAGAACGCATGGGCAAAAAGATACTGGCCAAAGACCACTTTTTCCCAGATCGCGCCGGTCACCATAATGAGGATCAAAAAGAAGGTTTTGATGACGATCGAGATGGTCGCCGCCTCGTAACCCGTGCCTGTCCAAAGATAGCGCAAGACCAGGGCAAGAGAGATCAGGAAGACTACGAATTGAATGGGGGCAAGCACGCCCTGAACCAAGGTCCATTTTGTGGCATCGCGCCGCACACGTTCCTCGTCGGAATACAGACGCCGGCCGAGCGCAGTCGGGCTTACGGTATCGGTATCGGCAATGGTCATGTAAAGGCTCCCTGACGCAGTATTGTGTCAAGAATACGTTTCAGACCACACAAGTGTCAACTTTAACTTACACACTGTCTTCTGATTGATTGTGGCGTTGCACCAAACTGTGAGCCTGTCTTTATTCTATATTTATAAGGACTTTGCGGCTATATGTCGCTGGCTTGTCTTAACACGTGTCAATTTACTTTGACATTCTATACCCCACAAACGACAATGCAGCCAATGCTGTAACGAACACTTCATTGCGTTGAATCAGCCGAGGACTGGCAGATGGCCGATCATCCGAACGTGGATGCAAAGATACAGAGAGCCGCGCCATACCTGCGGCAAGTCCCTGCAACGCTGCGCGTTGCGGCAGATATTCCCGATGATAATCCGAAATCTCTGGACGAAGCTCTTTTGGCCCGACTGCATGCGGCAGCGATCAGTTTGGACGCAGAGGCCTGTAAACGCACGATAAAATGCGTTGTTGCCGAGGGTACCCTGCCAGAGGATCTTGCGGATTTCTATATTCCGTCAATCGCACGCACGATGGGCGATCTTTGGTGCGAAGACGAACTCAGCTTTGCCAGCGTCACGATCGGCACTTCGCGATTGCAGGCCATGCTACGTGTACTTGGTCCCGATTTCTCGGACGCCCACGCCAATCAGTCCGATGCGCCAGCCGTTTTGCTGGTTGTTCCACAAGATATCTATCACACACTCGGCGCCATTGTGCTGAGTGGTCAGTTGCGGCGCAAAGGCCTGTCCGTCAAGCTTGTTTTGGGTGGGCGCGCCGAGGATATTGCGGCGCGTGTGCGGCGCACGAGGTATGATGCTATTTTTCTGTCTTCATCACGCGGTGAAACGCTTGAATCGCTCCGCCGGATCATAGATGCTGTACGAGGTTCGGCCTCCAACACCCCACCTATTGTGGTAGGAGGGAGCATTCTGGAAGTCGAAACCGTTCAAGACGTAATGGCGCTGACAGGTGCGGACTATGCCACAAGACTCCCGCAAGAGGCCCTGAGACTTTGTGGCCTGAGAGACTCAACGCAGAACGGCGTCACCTTGATGCAAGAGGGCTAACCGATGAAGTCGCCCCCCATTCTGGCGTATCCGGCATGACCTCTCGCGGGACAAAATACTGGAACAGCGGTGCAATACCGTTGATCGCGCCTGAAATACTTGGCGATATCATTGCTCAAGTCGCTGATGTTGGCGTTGTGGTGTCTGAAACCGGCATTGTCCTTTCTGTCCTGGTGAACCCGAACAATGACGCCTTCCGTGAACTTGAGCGTTGGGAAAGCAAAGACATCCGCTCTGTGCTGACAATTGAAAGTGTCGCAAAATTTGAATCCCGCCTCGCCGAATTCCTTGGCAGCCCGAAACCTGTACGCCCCGTCGAACTCAACCACACCGATGCAGGCGGCAGATGGGATTCTCCGGTACGGTACAGTTTCCACAGGATCGGCCCCGATGGTGCAATTCTGCTTTTGGGTCGCGATCTGCGACCGATCGCTGAAATGCAGCAGCAACTGGTCGAAGCGCAACTGTCCCTTGAGCGCGATTATGAAACCCAGCGCGAATACGACACCCGCTTTCGCGTCTTGATGGACAGCACCACCGAGGCGGTCTTGTTCGTTTCGGTACAGTCCGGCGAAATCCTTGATGCAAACGGTGCGGCGACCGTTCTGCTGGAACGCACTGTGGAAAACCTTGTTGGTAACCAGCTCTCAGGTTGCTTTGAGGGGCGCAAGCGTGGCGATATGGTCGACAGCCTTGCCACTCAAGCGATCTCGGACCTCAACAAGAAAACGACAGTGAATTTGCGCGGCACCAATGGACCAAGCGTTGATATCTTTCCCACACTCTTCCGTGCCGCCGGAGAACGCATCTTGCTGTGCCGCCTTGTGCCGGTTGACGCGAGCAAAGCAAAATCCGATGACCTGAGCAACAATCTGCGGGCCCTTTATCTTGAAGGGCCCGAGGCGATTGTCTTTACGTCTGACTCTGGTGATGTGCTTTCGGCCAATGACGCATTCCTCGACCTCATCGATGGCGCGCATGATGTCAACGTGCGTGGCCGAAGCTTTACAGACTATCTGCAGCGGGGCAGCGTCGACTTCAAAGTCATGACTGAAAACGCCTTGCGTGCAGGACGTATGCGCAACTATGCGACAAAGCTGGCTGGCGAATACGGCAGCCCGCGCGCCGTGGACGTTTCTGTCACGAAACTTACCGCTGGGACACAGGTTGTGTTTGCGTTCATCCTGCGCGATGCCAATCGCAGCGAGGCCACACAAACCCGTCCGCATCCGGCCAGCGACGAAAGCATGCGCTCTGTTGCGGAACTGGTTGGCAGCGCGACGCTCAAGGACATTGTCGCGGAAACAACGAATGTCGTCGAAAAGATGTGTATCGAAACCGCTGTCGAACTGACAATGAACAACCGTGTTGCAGCGGCGGAAATGCTGGGGCTGTCGCGCCAGTCGCTCTATGTCAAACTGCGCAAATTCGGCCTGCTCAGCCGGGATTCCGACGACGAAGCCTAGTTACAGCCGGACCGGAATTGCAAAGGCACGCCCCCTAAGAAAGGAGCGTGCCTTTTGTTGTTACTGCACAGCGGTAAAGCAATCGGTCCGCACATCGACGCAGATTTTGCTTGCTGCATCACGTGACATCGGGCCGACCGTCACCATCGTCAAACCACCCGCCTGACGGTAGCTTGGTGTCAGTTGACCCAAGACAGCGCCATTCTGGCTCACCAGATTGCTCCAGTGCTGTTGGGCATTCTGCGCATTGCTGAACGATCCCAAGACGGCAAGATGTCGACCCGCTTCAACCGGTGGTGTCGCAGCGACCCGTGTGACCGCGACATCCGCAGCCTCTGTCAGCGCCTGTTCAACAGTGCCGGCATTGGCGATGATTTGCGAGTTCACGGTGTTCATTGCAGGAATATCCATCTGTGTACTCAGTGAAGGATCTTCCAGGCGAAGCGATTCAACGCGGTTGCGCAACTGCTGTGTCACACGACGCGCATCCATCTGGTTGTTCACAATGCGCGGCGTGATCAGAACCAGAAGTTCAGTCTGGGCCCGACCCGCAGAGGAATTCCCGAACAGGCCGCCTGCAAATGGCAGATCTTTCAGCACCGGAATGCCACCATTGCTGCGGGTGCGCCGGTCAGAGAACAAACCGCCCAGAACGATGGTTTCACCGCTATCCACAGATACAGAGCTGTTGATCTGGCGCTGCGAGATAATAGGGTTGCCGGTTGACGGGTCGGTTTCTCCGACAAGGCTGACTTCTTGGGCAATATTCAAGATCACCGATCCTGACGAGTTGATGCGTGGCGTCACTTCAAAGATCACGCCTGTATCGCGGTACTCGACCGTGGAGACAAAGACATCATCGCTCGAGGTGCCGTCCTGTGCGGTCCGCACCGAGGTGGGTACCTGATCACCAACGACAAGTCGCGCTGATTCATTGTTCAGGATCATCAGGTTAGGCGAAGAAATCACATTGATCGAGGTCACCGTGTCAAGCGCATCAATCACCGCATTCGCTGGGTTCCCGCCCAAAGATACGCTAAAGCCGGGCAGGTTAGGAGACACATTTATTGTCTCGCCTTGCGTCAGGCCAAGTCGTCCGCCACCATCTTCGAGGAAATACTGCACGCCATAGCGCAGGTCGTCATTCAACGATACCTCGACAATCGTGGCCTCGACCAAGACCTGCCGCTGCGGGACGTCAAGGCGATGCAAGATCCCCAGAATACGCTGGTACTCGTCCGGTGTTGCATGGATCAGCAAGGTGTTCGTAGCTTCGCTTGCAACCACACGTGTGGCATTCATGGTGCCCTGAGGCTCAAAGAAATCCGCACTTGCCTGAATGACATCTGCATCTTCGTTGGTGGTTTCGACAGAGATACCAAGGATCTGCGACAGCGTTGGTGCGATGTCGCCGGATCGCGCATACTTCATGTCGTAGGAATAGACCTGAGCGTCATTGGCACCCTCGCGCGTCAGACGGTTGATCCAGACCGCGACATTTTCCAATGCGCGTGGCGTCTTTGCGACCGCAAGGATGGAGTTGTTTTCGGGGATCACTTCGAACACGACAAGCGGTTCAAAGGACTCGTCCGTTTCAACGACACGTTCAAGCCCGTTCACGATGGATTGGGCAGACCGACCATTGACGGGAAATATCCCGACAGAGCGATTGGCCAGCCAATCCACATCAAAGCTGTCGATTGTCTGCTGCCAAGACTGTTGATCAACAGACGTACCGGCAAGAACGAGAATATTGCGCTGTGCGTCGATCCCGACAATGCCCTGTCCGGCAAATGGTTGCAGAATAGCAGCCATTTCCTGTGCGCCGATGTTGCGCAACGGAACAACGCGCAGCGTATACCCTGGCAGGACATCCCGCGCGGTGGATGGCGCAATCGACAGGTCCGCAGAGAGTGGCGCAATCGCAAAAACATCGCCGCGCCTTACAAGAACAGCGTTGTTCTGCTTGAGCGCCAGTTCAAAAACCTCAATCGCGGTTGTCCGCGTGACGGGCTGCGACGAGCGGATATTGACCGTGCCAGAAACCCCGGGATCAATGACATAGTTCACTTGCAGCAACTCGCCCAGAATAGCGGCGGCCGCAGATTCAATATCTACGTCCACCAAGTTGAGCGATACAGTCCGCTCACCGCTTTCATTGACAAAATCGCTGTCAATCAACAGCGGCTGACGACCGGGGAAGATTGTGCCCTGACCAGCCTGAACAGCTTGTCCGCCGGTCACCCGCCCTTGCTGTCGGTCAAAGCCGCGTGAATCGCTGTTTGTTCCAAAGATGTTGGCAAGCTGCCAACCGCGCAAGTTTGTGTCGCCTTCAGTCCGGTCAACCTGTGGGAGTTCCTCACAGCCAGCCAAGATTACGGCGCAAGCCGCAAATGCCAAAAGTCTCTTCATGCTCTGCCTCATCAGCTGCGGCCCAACTCTGTGTTCAGGTCCGCGATTTTTTTTATATTAACCAATTCTTAACAGCGATGAACTGCGGGTTTCGTCAGAAATTAACCATTATGACGAAAATGAGACACATGTGTGCCCCAAAGGACACGCCTCTGGTTGCGGCTGTGCTGTCATCAAGAAGCTTTCTGACGCCGACCTCCAGCAACCCAGAAAATGCTGCAAAACCAATGAGTAAGAAGGATTGGAACAGGCTGAGAAATGCGCCGAATCCGACCAGAAGCCATATGTCACCCAAGCCCAGCGCCTCTTTTCCGGTGGTCCACACCATGCCTTGCCGCAAGGCAAACAGAACGGCTGCGGGCACAGCCATCTGCGTCAAAACCGGCAAGATCTGCGGTGATTGCGCAGCAAACAGCATGCCAAGCGCAATAACTGCAACGCTCCATTCAATGGGAAGCCAGCGCCATTGCCAGTCAATGATGGCCAAGAGAAACACCAGGCAAAGCAGCGCTGCGCCAAGTGCGCGCGAAGGGTCGATGGTCGCGACCACAACAACAGACCCAAGCAAACCCAAGCCAAGCCCCAGCGTCACCGGCCAGAACCAGCGATGCACAAATCCGCGTCCCGCAAGAGCCCTGATGAGACCGCGTGCCACGATTGGAAGCGGCCCCAAAATCAATGCGGCCAGCAAGATGACACAGGGCAACAGCCAGACCAAAGGCGGGGCGTCCAGCGGTATCATCTGAGGATCTCCATCCCCAGGATTTCAAACCGCGTGCGGCCACCGCGAAAACTGATCCCTTGCGCCGCGACTGTGGCGACTATCTGTACCCGCGCTCCGCTGGTCAGGACACCTTCGGCCTCGATCGTATAGACAGGCCCTTCGGTACCGCCCAGCCAGACAGATGCCGTGCCTAGGCGGGGCAGGGAAAGTCCCGCACTCCGGCGTTCCACGATCGTGTTCACATCACTTGGACCCAGACCCGGGATCGCGGCAAGCAAGATGGGAGGTGCCGTCTGCGGGTTGATTTCGCGGGTCCCGTTGTAAGTGGTCAGCACCTGCCGCGCTTGCAAACTGGCCTCGCGCGGGAACCCAAGGTCGGACAGCATCATCGCGATGGACTGAAAATTCCCTTCTTCCCCTGCCGCGCCCCGTTGCGTCACGATCACCTGCGCAATTGTCACCGCGTCAAATGCGTCAATGCCCTGCCCGTCCCCAAGTTGCTGCAAGACAGGACCCAACAGTTCAATCGGCGCTTGGTTCACATCAAGCTTTCCGCCTTCGTCCCAGATACGGTAAGTCGCTTCGCCTTCTGCCATCGAAATGACAACCGGCGTGCCATCTCGCGGGCTGTGTGGCTGGTCTGTATTCACCCGCCCAAGGTCAGCCATCGCAATGTTCAGCACGCTGCGTGCCAAAGCAACGGCGCGGCTTGTTTCAACTTCTGCCCGCGTGGATAGCGCGGTTTGGCGCTGCGTCGCCAAATAGCTGGAGGCGGCCAGTAGCAACCCTAGGGCCATCCAGAGCACCGTAATCAGGATAAACCCGCGAAAGCGGCCCCGTCGCCATGATGTCAGCGCAATTCGCAATCTTGCTCTCTCAGTCCTGTAATTCCAAAGCGCGAAACGCAAGCGGCACTGCGTGTCGCCGGCATCTGCACGACAATCATCCGGTCTGCGCCGCGTTCCACTCCAATCGCGGCTGGCAGACCTTGTTCTGCCCTCGGTTCATAGGTCCATGCACGGCCTGTCTGGCTGCCACGCGCCGAAACGTAGTAGGCAAAGCTCAGGGGTTGGTCGGAAATGATGATCGTGCTTTCCCGTGCCCGATCTTCGCCCATCCTTACATCACGAACATCGACGTGGCGCGTTGCAGTCAGCCGGTACAGGCCATTGTCCTGTGTGATGTCCAGGCTGACCATGACAGGGCGGTTATCACGACTGGTTCCGTCATCAAGGACCAGACGCATCCTGTTTGGTGATCCGGCAAACCGTTGGTCAAGCCGTTCAATGCCGTCAGCGGTGGCAGACCCCGCCCAGGCTTGCAGTACACGTCGCGCAGTCAACCAGTCGGTCGCCTCTTGCTGCAAGGCCGAAGGTTGCATCGCGGTCTGGCGCAGCCCCCATGTCGCACTGGTCAACAAGGCCAGCGTCAGGGCGGCAACAGTCAATGAAACCAACGCCTCTGCAAGTACGAAACCGCCTTCGTCCGGTCTGCGACGTCGGGCCCAGCGCGGCTTCATAACGGTGTCTCGATATAGCGGATACCGCGCAGGACCAGCGGGCTGCCATCGGGCCGGTCAGAGTTCACGGTGACATAGATAAAAATAAGCTCATTCTGCTGGACGATCCCCAGATTCATGTCGGGCGTTCCTGCCTCTGACACGACCAACGACCAATCCAGCCCCTGCGCAGTGCCCGTTTCCTGCAAGCCTGCCCGAACCGGAACATCAACCCCGACACGATCCATGACCTGCGTTGCCACAAGCACCTGTACGGCTTGCGCATCGGCGCGCCGTTCCATGAAAAGGCCAAGTGACAGTGCCTGATAGAATCCGGACACCGCAAGGGTTGCAATAGCGAGCGACACGAGCGTTTCCACCAAGGTAAAGCCCCGCTGCCTGCGCGTGCGTCTCATGGAGACAGTCTGATCTGGCCGGTGAGCCAGTCCAGTGCGACAGAGCGGGTCAAATCGCCCGCGACAAGGACCAGATCAAACCCTTCGTTTTCGCCAGATGGCCTGATCAGAATACGCGCCGAATCTGTCGGGCTTGTTACGCCACGCCCGAAAACATGGGTCTGTGTTGGCGTCGATAGACTGCGGGCCTCTTCCGAATAGATGACCTCGACAGGTCGGCCTGTCTCGGCGGCCTGCAGGCGCGCCTGTTGCAAGACAAGGGCAATCGCAGCGGCATCGTTTTCCAGTTGGGCACGATCCGATCGGCCCATCGCAAGAATAGCGATCGTGCCGACAAGAACCACAATCGCCACCGTGACCAGAACCTCGACCATGGCAAAACCGCGTGCGCGGCGTCTGTTGTGAAGTGGCCTAGCCTTCCACATCAGCATCTACACCAGTGCCCCCGGGCCGCTGATCCGCACCGAGCGAGCGGACACGCGGCTGGCCATCGTTCAGACTATATATATAGGCACCACCCCATGGGTCCGCAGGCAAATTCCCATCCCGCAGATAGGGGCCGGCCCAACCGGGAACTTGGGTCGGGTTTGCGATCAAGGCATTCAGCCCTTCTTGCTCTGACGGGTATCGCCCTGTTTCGATGAGATAAATATCTAATGCGCTGCGCAATTGCGCAATCTGCGCCTCTGCGGCATTGACCCGCGAAGATTGCAACTGACGGATGGCACCTGTGCCGACAAGCCCGATCAGCAAACCAACGATGGCCACCACAACCAGCATTTCAACCAGCGAAAAACCGGCTGTATTGCGCTGCCTGCGACTGGGGCGCCGCCTAAAACGAGATGGCATTGACGGATACAATTGCGGAAAACAGGGCATAAAGGCTTACTCCGATCATCAGGCCTACACCTACGATAAGGGCAGGCTGGAATAGTAGCAGAAAACGTTCAAGGTCACGGTCGGCAGCATCGCGCATATCAACAGAGGTCCGGCTGATCATACCAGCAAGGTCACCGGATTCCTCTCCGATCCGGATCATTTCTATGGCTTCGCGCGGCAGAAGGTCCGCGGCACGCAAAGCGACTGACAGTGGTTCACCGCTTTCCACTTGTTTGGTCACCCCAGCCATGCCGTTCCCGACAGGTCCGGCGGGTGCAGATTTTGATACGACCCGTAGTGCCCCGCTGAGCGTGATCTCACGACTCAAGAGTGCGCCAAGGACATGCAAGAGAAGCATCATCTGGTTACGCAGCAAGAGCTTCCGGATCACGGGGATGCGGTTCCCAAGACGTACAAGAACGGGGGTCAGGAGGCCACGGCGGGATGCAAAGAAACCTGCTACAGCAGCAAGTACGATGCCAAACAGCAGAACCGGCCAAAGTGCCGCCAAAAAACCGGACACCGCAAAAACCGCACGGCCCATCGGGGGCACCAGTTCGATCCGGTCTTCGACCAAGGGCCGGAACTGGGGAATGATCGCAACCATGATCAATCCGACAGACAAGATCGCAACAGCCAGCAATATCCCCGGATACAGCAGCCCCGTCATGATCCTGCGGCGCACGGCCAGCCTGTTTGCCATGATGTCTGCGGCAGTTGAGAGGGCGGCACTCATATCGCCAGAGACCTCGGCGCTACCGATCAAGGAAAGCGTGACCGGATCGTCAATGCCAGCCTTGTCGCGGAGCGCTTTGGACAGCGGCGTGCCTTCGCGCAGGTTTTCCCTGACACGCAGCGCGGCCTTGGCGATGGGGTCGCCGCCACCGTCACCGATAATCGCCAGCGCGCGTTCCGCTTGAATCTGGCGACCCGAAAGTTTTGCAAGCCTGACAAGAAAATCCGTCGTCTGACGGGGCGTGAGGTGCGAAACCTTTCGTCTGTTCCGCGCACCCCGCGTTCCAGAGCCAAATCCATCGTGCGTGTCGATGCTGATCGGAAACAAACCCTGCGCGCGCAAAGCGCGTGTCGCATCGGTCAGATCAGACCCGGTGATCTCACCTGTCTGTCTTGCACCGGTTGCGTCACGGGCCACGTAGGCAAATGTCTGTTGTGCGTGTTCCACTTCTGAACGACCCTAGAAATACTTCATGCCAAGGACACGGGTGACCTCTTCTATGGTGGTTTGGCCTTGTGCGATCATGGCGACACCTTCGGACCCCATGGTGCGCAAGTCGCTCGGGGCCTCGTTCTGCTGCAGTGCAACCAATTCGTCAGGCTCCATGGCTTCGAACAGGGCCAGCCGACCCTTGAAACCGGTCTGGTTGCAGGCGTCACAGCCTACAGATTGAACAAGATTCCAGTCTTCAGGGTTTGAATGGCCCCCCGTCCGCTGGTTCATCGTTGCAAAAAGCCGCAAGGTCTGCGCGTCGGCTTGCGGATCAAGCGGCACGGCGCAGGACGGGCACACCCGCCGCACCAGACGTTGGGCCGCTACAAGGCGTACGACGGACTTCATCAGATAGTCCGGAACCCCCAAGTCGATCAGACGTGTTGCAGCGTCTGCGGCACTATTGGTATGCAGAGTCGAGAAAACAAGATGGCCCGTCATCGCAGCGCGCACCGCCAGTTCAGCCGTTTCACTGTCCCGAATTTCACCCACCATGATGATGTCGGGGTCATGTCTGAGCACAGTGCGCAAGGCGGCCGCAAAGGTCCAGCCAAGCTCCGCATTCACTTCGATTTGTTGTAATCCGGGTGTCTGGATTTCGACGGGATTCTCGATTGTGACGATCTTGCGGCGTGTATCGTTCAGCGCATTCATTGCGGCGTGCAGCGTGGTCGTTTTGCCGCTGCCAGTCGGACCTGTGACCAGTATCAAACCGTTCGGTTGCCTGATCGCATCCTCAAGCCGCCTTGCCACATGCGCGGGAAGCTTGAGATCAGGCAATTTCGAAAGCCCGTCCTGCGTATCAAGAAGGCGCAGCACAATGGTTTCACCGTGGATCATCGGGGCGCTGGCTACACGCATGTCAATCTCGCGTCCGGCAAGGCGCTGGCGAATCCTGCCATCTTGGGGCAGGCGCCGTTCGCTGATGTCCATACCTGCGAGAATTTTGAGGCGCGAAACAACGCCTTCATAGATAGACCGGTCGGGGGCTTGTACCGCAATCAACTCGCCGTCCACACGCAAGCGCACCCGCGCGGATGTCTGGACCGGTTCAAGGTGAATATCCGTTGCGCGCATGTCGATTGCGGCATCGAACAGGGTTTCCAGATAGCGGACCGTCGGGGCATTGTTTGCCAGTTCGGTCAGCCTGTCCGTGTCAAGGTCAATACCGTCACCCCGTGCATCGATCTGCCCCGCCCCCGGGGTCTCAGCGGCAGTGAGTGCGGAGCTGCGGGCCATCGCCATTTCAATATCGCGGTCGGTCGCGACCCCCAACTCCAAGGTTGCGCCAAAAATCATTTCAAGCGCAGCGAGGGATTCCTGATCAAACGGATCGGCAACACCAAAAAACGCCCTGTCCTTTGTAATCTCGATCGGCACAATTGCGGCGCGGCGTAAATAGTCGGGCGAAAGCCGCGGCACGTCGGGCAATCTGGCAGGCATGCTCTCCAGCGTCAGGAGTGGGTAGCCAAGATGCTCTGCGCTCGCGCGCGCCCATTCTTTCTGGGGGATCAGACCCAGCCGATCCAGTACGGTACGTACGGGCTGACGTGTTGCAGCAGATGCATCATAGACCTGTGCCAGCTCCGCAGCTGTCAATGTGCCATTCTCGACAAAAATAGCAGGCAGTCTCCCGCGCATCTCTATACCAATCGACAAAGAACGCTGCTTTCGATTCCGCGCTGGTCAGATGTGCCAGTGATTCTATCGACTTCAAATATCAGCATAATCTGTCCAAATGCGGCAAAATCCTTGCCTAAGTTTAGGGCATCTTACATCCACTAGGTCAATTGAGTGGATATAATTCCTAGATTCTCGCTAATGTTAACTATTTGGCAACCATTTTGGGCGTGATCACGCTTATTGATTGCGAAATTGTTGAGTATCTTGATTCGAAGTGCTTCACTTGGTTAAGTGCGTTAACTTCCAGTTCATTTGTGCTCGACACTTGTTCCATTCGCAACTTTCCAAACAGCAAAGCGCCAAAATGAAAACTTCAAGCACACGATTGCTCGCAGTCACCCCTTTTATCATTTCGGTGATGGCGACAAGCGCACTCGCGCAAGAAGCGGCAGCCAAGAACCCAGTCTTTGCCAATGTGCAAGAAGTGGTGACTGTCGCCGCCCAGGTCGACACCGTGGTGTTCCCCCTGAGGGTGAGCATTCCTGCTGACGGAACTTACGTGTTCACGTCCCCTGCCAGAAACGCCTTGACCATTTCCTTGGACGGCGTGGCTATACTGGCTGTGCCCGGCGATGCCGCCGAGACCGCGCAGCCCTATCGTGTCATCACAAGCCTGACTGCAGGCGACCACCTGATCGAGCTCGAGGGTGTGGATATAACCATCGAGCAGGTAGCGCTCGTTTCGATGTACGAACTGGGCAGCGATCCGGTCAGTATTGCGAATGCGGCAGTTATGCTTTCGGCTGAAGAAGCCGAGGCGCTTGCAGCGAACTTGCCTGTTGGCACAGCCGCACCCTCTGGCGCAAAGCAGGAAAGCGTACAGGTTGCGGCAGCAGCGACGGCGCGCGAGCCATTTCTGATCGGCGGCAGCGCTGCCGGCAAGACAGCTGCGGAATTGGGCAGCCCGTCTGCTCCGGTTACGGCATCGGCTGCAAGCACTACTGCCCCAACAACATCGGGGGCGGCACCTGCAGCGGCAACAATGACGTCATCTACGGGCGCGACATCATCATCTGGTGGCGGGGTTTTCCGCAGGTCTGTTGAGGGTGCCATCCAGACAGCAAAAGACAGTGCCGGAAACGGCGGTTCATCTGGCTCGCCAGGCACGCCAGGCACACCCTCCACGCCAACACCGCCAAGTGGAACGCCTGTTGTTCCTGTCGTTGTACCTGCTGATATGGCGCGCGTGAGCGCACTGACGCCGCCAACAGGCGTGACACTCACCGAAGCGGTTCAGATCGTGGGCGGCGCATCGGAAGCGGGCGTTATTGCGAACACGGGGCAAACACTTTTTGGACGTGTGATGGACCCGATGACATTTGATATCGTCAACGTGTCGCTATCGACTTCAACCCGCCCGATTACTGTCGATGTCGGTGCAACGACCGGACAGTTTGCCGTACGCCTGTTCCCCGAAGATATGGCTCCGGGTGGAATAACGGTCACTGTGACAGGTGCGTCCAGCACCAACCCGGCGGTAACAAGTGTTCCGATTGCCTACGAATTTGATTCCGCTATGGCACCTGATGGCATCACCCAAGCGCTGTCACGCATGACCAACGGGCCGAGCGCCGATCTTTACGCGCGGGTCCGCGCTATCGGGTTTGAAAACTATGTGAACGAGCAGTTGAACCCGGACGCCATCAATGACAGCGCATTCGAGGCAATGGATTTTGACGATATGTTGATCCGTTCCAACGAAGGTCACGGCAACATCGTCAACCGGCTTTACCGTCATAATCTTGCGCATTCCGCCTTTTCCGAAAAGCAGTTGCAGGATGTCATGGGTGACTTCTGGAACAACCACTTCCACGCGGCGACAAAAGACAGCAGAGTCGAGGTCCAGAACATCGACGACCGGCAGTTTTTCCGCGAAAATGCTTTTGGTCGTTTCGAAGACCTGCTGCTGTATTCGGCGCGCAGCCCTCTCATGTCTCAGTTTCTGGACAACGACCAAAGCCGCGCCGGAAACCTGAACGAGAACTATGGTCGCGAAGTCCTGGAACTGCACACCGTTGGTGTTGATGGCGGATATGGCGACGACGACGTGATTGCTGTGTCGCGTGTCTTTACAGGCTGGAATTATCGCCAGACCAACCCCAACTCCGAAACCCAAGCGCCTGCCTACGAGTTTGAATTCCGTCAGGACCGGCACGACACTGCCGACAAGGTCATACCATTCCTTGGCACAACGATTGCAGGGCGTTCAGGTGCCGCTGGTATGGAAGAAGGGGAAGAGCTGATCGCGATCCTTGCTGCTGATCCGCGCACACAGAACTTTGTTTGCGGCAAGATCGTACAGCGTTTCGTGGCTGATGTGCCCCCTGCCGACTTTGTCCAGATTTGCGTTGCTGCATGGCAGGCAAGTGATGGCGATTCAGGCGAAATTCTTCGCGCGATCCTAACTGCGCCAGAGTTCACCACGGACGTGGAGCTTCAGCGCAACAAGGGCAAAACGCCTTATGAATATGCCGCATCTGCTATCCGCGCACTGGGCATGGTGCCCGATTCCGCGGACGTGGACGGGAATTTCTTTGAACGCTTCCGCAGGGCGGCGCAAGCTGCCGGCCACAGCCCTCATTTCTTCCCTGCGCCCACCGGTCTACCCGAGGTTGGTGCAGCTTGGG
>CAYGMX010000007.1:0-10679 GCA_964351055.1 uncultured Loktanella sp.
AGCTTTGGCGGGAGTCGCGTTCGTCCTGAGTGGTCGCGCAAACGGATCCATCGGTGATCCGATCGGTCTGCCGCTGGGCGTAATGTCGGCAGGTGTCTTCGCGCTTTATACCTTCTTGATACAAAAGCTCGATATCCAGTTGCGCGGGGACATCTGCTTGGCATTGACGGTCTGGATCGGGTTGGCCATCATGGCACCCATCGCGATCTTGCGGCAAAGTGAGTTGGAAGCGGTCTGGAAGACGCCCGGTGCCCTGCCGGGTGTAATGTATATGGGCCTTGGCGCTTCTATCATCGCATTTTGCGCATGGCAGCGCGGTGTCAAATCGATCAGTCCAAAGCGCGCCGGTGCATTCCTGCAGCTGATTCCTGTGTTCAGCGTGGTGCTCGGATACCTATTTCTGGACGAACATGTTTCACCCTCCACAGTCTTGGGCTTGATCGGCGTGATTGCGGGAATACTGATCTCGCTGGACGATCAATCCCGCCGGGTGCGGCTTTTCCGGAACAGGCACTCTTCAAAGACGCACGCAACACCAGCGTTCTGGGTCTGATCTATGCAGCCAAGGCAGGTGTCGGGGTCGCACCCCTGCCGATGTCGCTAGGCGATGCCGAGGCCGATCTGGTCCGGGTGATCGGTCCGGTTCCCGAATTGACCCGCGCCTGGCGCATCCTGATCCAACCGGACCAACGCCATACCGCCCGTATCTCGGCCTTCTTTGATTTTGTCCTCAAGGAAAGCAAAGCCCTTCGCCCGATACTGACCGGTTAACATGTGCGGCGGTTGCCGCTTGCGATCGCTCAACAAGATCTGCGCGCCGTTCACTTCGAAGCCGCCAGTTGTATCTGCAAGGACGGCACCCGTCCAGTCGTCGCTGGTCGGTTCAGCGGCCACGTCCATCCCTGCCTGCGCTTCGTTCACGGGCACATTGAAACAGAGCGTGATGCCAAAGCAGCCGATGAAATAGGCCAGGCCCGCGAGCCTGATGACGTTTCCGGGCCCGCTGCCGATAAAGAGGCTACCGTAGGCTGCGTTCAGAAGGGACAAGGGGGCATGCCCGATGAACGGGGCCATAAAGACTCAGCGAAACACCTCTTGGTTGATGACCTGCATGGCGTCCACGCCGCCTATGCGCCCGTCTCCACACGTTCACAGATGATCGTCAACTGAAGACCGCCAAGTTTAGGCTGGTGGCTTTAGTCCGAACCCGACATGAGATACCCAAGAAGACCCATCGCATCACGCAACTGATTGCGTTGAATTTGCCCTCCCAGGCAAACCCTGATCGCTTCTGTCGGATCGCCGGATACGGTGAACGCGTCGGACGGCATGATCCCTATGCCTGTCCCCGCCATCCGTCCGATGATTTCAGCCCGCGTGATGCCTTCGGGCAGGTGAAGCCAGACATTGAAGGCATAGGGGGCGGACTCAAAGTGGAACCCCTCCAATGCGCGGGCGGCAATCGCCTGACGCGCCAGTGTCTCCACGCGGACAAATCGGCGGATGCCGTCTGCGGTGCCGTCGATGATCCAGCGTGTCGCAAGTGCCATCATCAAGGGCGAAGGCATGACCGAGATGATCTTGATCTGATGTGCCAGATCGCGGGCCGCATGGCTGTTTGGGGCAACGGTATACGCAAGGCGCAACCCCGCTCCTATGCATTTTGCCAGCCCGCCGATGTGCCAGACCAGATCGGGCGCGAAACTGGCCAGTGGTGCAGGGGGGTGGGGCGGAATAAAGCCATAGGCGTCATCCTCGATCAGGGGTAGCCCGTGCGCAATGATCACGTCTGCAATGGACTGCCGACGCGCAAGAGAGATCGTTCGCGTGGTCGGGTTGTTCAGCGTCGGATTAAGGTAAAGAGCCTTTGGCTGGTACGCGTCGATGGCAGAACCAAGCGCTGCGGGGTCAATCCCTTCCGCATCGCCGGGAAGCCCCACAAGGCGCAGGTTCAGGCGCGCGCAGATGCTGCGTATCCCGGGATAAGAGACATCTTCGCACAGGACCACGTCCCCCGGCTTGGTCAGGCTCAGGAGAATACCAAGGATTGTCGGATGTGCGCCGGGTGTGACTGCGATCCGGTCGAGCGACGGGACCAGACCGCGCAAGGATAACCACGTCGACGCGGCTTCCTTGTCGATCTGGCTGCCGGTTGACGATTGGTACCGAAGCAGATCAAGCAGATTGGCGGTGACGGTCTGCACGCCCGCTTCCATGCGCCCCAGAAGCGTGGGGTCATCGGGTTCCGGCGGCAGGTTCATGGTAAGATCGACATCGGCGTGTCGCCGTTGTTCGCGTTGCGGATCCGCGCGTTTCGTGCCGATCACAAAGGTGCCCCGCCCGACATGGCTGTTCACCAGTCCGCGTTGCCGCGCCTCAACATACCCTCGCGAGACTGTCGTAAAGTCGATCCCCAACCTGTCGGCAAGTTTGCGTTGAGGCGGGAGCCGCACACCGTCTTGCAGGGTCCCGTTTGCGATCGCCTGTGCGATTGCATCGGCAAGCTGGAGATAGCGAGCGGGCCCATCGCTGCGTAGAATCGGTGTCCAGTCGTTCATCGTCAAAGCCTAACCGGCGGATGCCCCTAATTGAAGTGATTTGTATGGATTTGTGAGGTAAATCTCTAAAATACCTTTCTATAAAGCATTAAGTCTGGTCGCTTCTCTCAAATATAGCGCAGGGTATCTGCGGTTGATGTTAATATTGTATGCATAATTGATTCAATGATTGATTGGATTTCAATGCGCGCGGCAGGATGATTTTGCACCACGGCCAATATCGGCCGACCAACGCAAAGGGAGCCTGATATGCCCGCAGTCACGCAAGAAAAACACAAGGACGGCGATTTTTTCGTCGATTATGAAGACAAGGTATTTGAGGATGTAAAGGCAGAACCGGGCCAAAAGGCGCTGGTGACCTTCCACACCGTGGCCTTCGAAGGCTCGATCGGTCTGGTGAATATGCTCAATGCCATCCGTCTTGCCCGCAAGGGGTTCGAGACATCCATTCTGCTATACGGTCCAGGGGTTACACTTGGTATCCAGCGCGGATTTCCGACGTTGGGCGATGCGGCGTTTCCCGGACACCAGAACTTTGCCGACAACCTGAAAAAGTTCATGGCAGAGGGCAGCAAGATCTACGCCTGCCGCTTTGCCTTGCAGGCGCTTTATGGACACGGTGAGGCATCGCTTTTGCCAGGTATCATCCCGATCGCACCACAAGACGTTCTGGATCTCAAGCTGCTGCACGTGCGCGACAATGCAGTCATTGTCGATACCTGGACGCTATAAACATTTCGGTGCCGGGGCGCGTGTCTTGCCCCGGCTGATCCATTTGGAGAGACCCCATGTCACGGAGCGTAAAGGCGGCAGCCGTCCAGATTGCACCGGATCTTTCGAGCCGCGAAAAGACGCTGGCCCGCGTTCTTGATGCCATTGACGAGGCGGCGGGCAACGGTGCTGACCTGATCGTCTTTCCTGAAACCTTTGTGCCCTTCTATCCCTATTTTTCCTTTGTCCTTCCGCCGTGTCAGCAGGGCAAGCCGCACCTGCATTTGTATGAGCAGGCTGTGACTGTCCCCTCCGAGGATACGCGGCGCGTGGCTGAGCGCTGTGCCCATCATGGTGTCGTTGTCGTGCTTGGCGTGAACGAGCGCGACCACGGCTCTTTGTACAATGCCCAATTGATTTTCGACGCCAATGGCACGCTCTTGCTCAAACGACGCAAGATCACCCCGACATACCACGAACGGATGGTTTGGGGCCAAGGCGATGGTGCCGGGCTGCAGGTTGTTGGCACCCGCGTCGGGCGGGTCGGGGCTCTGGCCTGCTGGGAGCATTACAACCCGCTTGCCCGCTATGCCTTGATGGCGCAGCACGAGGAAATCCATGTTGCGCAGTTTCCCGGATCGCTTGTCGGACCTGTCTTTGCAGAGCAGATCGAAGTGACGATGCGTCACCATGCCCTTGAATCGGGCTGTTTTGTCGTGAATGCAACAGGGTGGCTGACCGATGCACAGATTGAAAGCATCACGCCAGACGCGGGATTGCAAAGGGCCCTGCGCGACGGGTGCATGACATGCATTATCACTCCCGAAGGTCGCCATGTCGTGCCGCCTTTGACCAGCGGCGAAGGCATACTCTATGGCGATCTGGATATGGCACTTGTGACGAAGCGCAAGCGCATGATGGATTCCGTGGGTCACTACGCCCGCCCCGAGCTTCTTTCGCTGCATCACAACACCGATGTGTCCTCGACACGCACCATAACTGCGCCCGGCCCCCAATTTCAGCCGATCCCGTTGGAGGATTGATATGCAAGTGACAACCGGAGACCTGATCAACGATCTGCAAACGCGTGGCATGCGCCTTGTCGATCCGGCGGCAGGGGCGGACAGCCGCCGTGGTGGCGCTGGCCCGACAGATCATAAGGCTGTCACCATCGGCGGCATGACCGTGATGATACCGGTCCATACCGCGACGGCCTTTGACTCTCCCTATCTTGTTGAAGCCCCAGATGACGCGGGCAAAGCGCGTGTCATGAAGGATGGTGCGTTCTTTGCTGACGTGCAGTTCCCGCCGCGGGCAAGGTTCCTTGACCTTTCGACTGCCGAGGGCGTCCCCTATGGCCATATTGCACAACTGCACGCCAAGGACGTGCTGGCAACCACGGTGCTGCAAACTTGCATCCGATACGAGAGCCGCAAGAAAACCTGTAAATTCTGCGCCATCGGCCAGAGCCTTGCCGCCGGCCGCACGATCGCGCGCAAGTCACCCGCGCAACTGACCGAAGTCGCCCGCGCCGCAGTCTTGCTCGACGGTGTCAAACACATGGTGATGACCACTGGCACACCCGCCGGCAAGGATCGTGGCGCAAAGGTACTTGCCGAAAGTGCCGCAGCCATCCGTGCCGCCGTTCATCTGCCCTTGCAGGCGCAATGCGAACCGCCCGAGGACGATGCGTGGCACCGCCGGATGAAAGATGCAGGCATCGACAGTCTAGGCATGCATTTGGAGGTTGTCACACCCGCCTTGCGCGCGCTGATCATGCCGGGCAAAGCACAGGTTTCGTTAGAGAAGTATTTCGACAGTTTCGGTGCAGCAGTAGACGTCTTTGGCAGGGGGCAGGTTTCGACCTATATCCTTGCCGGTCTGGGCGACACGCAAGAGGCCATTCTTGCGATGTGCGAACGATTGACCGCCATCGGCGTCTATCCGTTTGTTGTCCCCTTTGTGCCTGTTGCGGGGACACCACTGGAAAGCCATCCCGCGCCGACTTCTGCCTTCATGCATGGTGTCCTTGGCCCTCTGTCGCAAATGATCGTCGATCAGGGAATGCGGGCCGAAGACATCAAAGCGGGTTGCGGTCGTTGCGGCGCCTGTTCCGCATTGTCGGCCTTCGAAAAGTTGAAGCAACCGGCGCGGGCGGACGCGTCATGATTATTGAGCGCCCTGCGGCTTTCCTCACCCCCGAATTCCTGATCCGTCTGGCGACAGAAAGCTGGGAAATCGGCGGCGCGGCATCTTTGCGGCATCGCACCTTTGTCACCGAACAGGCAATCTTTGACGCGCATGACCGCGATGCCATCGACCGGACTGCCCTGCCGCTGGTGGCTGTTTCGACAATGGCATCAGAGGCGGATGAAGTCGTCGGCACTGTCCGCATTCACGAAGATGTCTCTGGCGTTTGGTGGGGATCGCGTCTGGCTGTCGCGCCGGAGTATCGCCGCGTCGGGCGTCTGGGGGCAGAGTTGATCCGGCTTGCTGTCGGTACGGCCCATGCGCGCGGATGCACGACATTCCTTGCCCATGTCCAAATGCAAAACGTGCCTCTTTTTGAGAAACTGAACTGGCAATCGCTGGGCGCGCAAAACCTGCACGGTCATCCCCATATGAAAATGCAAGCCGATTTGGCGGCCTATCCCCCTGTGATAAACCCAGCACGCGGCTGGATGGCTCTGACACGGAGTGCTGCATGAGGCGTATGGCGGATCTTGCCGCGCGGTTGGCCGCGCATCCGCATGTGACCGGAAAGCGCGATATCGACTTCGCCTGCGCCGCGCTTGATCTGACGCAAGACAGCCCTGGCCGCCCTGGTGATGACGCCGCCGCCATCCCTGATGGCGATGGTTGGCAGCTTATGGCAACCGAAGGGTTCATGAACGATTTTGTCGCATCCTCGCCTTGGTTTGCGGGCTGGTGTGCTGTGATGGTCAACATGAGCGATATCCTTGCGATGGGGGGCAGGCCCATTGCCCTGACCAACGCGCTTTGGGCACCGGACGCCGCCGCTGCACAGCAGATATTGCGCGGTATGAAGGAAGCATCCGAAGCCTATGGCATCCCGATTGTTGGCGGGCATACGAACCTGCGCACAGCCCAGCCCCAACTTGCTGCGGCGATCTGGGGTCGCGCCAAGGCCTTGATTACCAGCTTCGATGCCCAACCTGGTGAGTTGTTGATCGCCTGTGCCGACATGCGCGGGGCCTATGCCGGTGATAGCAGCAATTTCCCCGCGTTCCTGAATGCCCCCCATGCACGCCTGCGCAGCGATATGGAAATTCTGCCGTTGCTAGCCGAAGACGGGCTTGTCACCGCAGGCAAAGATATCAGTCAGGGCGGCATCGCGGGAACAGCGCTGATGCTGGCGGAATGTTCCGGCGTAAGCATCACGATCGACCCCGACCGCATCTTGCCGCCGGATGGCGACTTGGCCCGCTGGATGACCGCGTTCCCCAGCTATGGCTTTTTGCTGACCGCGAAACCCGAAAATGCATCCGCCGTCCTATCACGCTTTCAAGAGCGTGACATTGCAGCCGCCGTTATCGGCACCGTAGAGGCAGGTAGCATCCTGTGCCTGACGGATGGCACGACCCAACATGTGATCTGGGATCATGCCGCTGCCCCCTTTCTTGGACTTTCCCCCGTCAAGGAGCCGTCCCATGCCTGAGACAAGGTTTCGTATCCGTTGGCCTGATGGGGTGGAAGAAGACTGCTATTCGCCCTCTACCGTCATTCATGACCACCTGAAAGCCGGGCAGGCGTATCGCGTGGATGATTTCGACACGCGCAGTCGTACCGCTCTTGATCTCGCGGCGCGACGTGTCGAGGCAAAGTACGGGTTCCGCTGCAGCTCTGCCGACGCACAGGCAGCAAAGCTTGCGAGCGCCATCGCCCGTTACAAACCCGAGGAGACGATTATATGTCTGTCAATCCGCTGACACCTGAAGCGCGCAGCCATGTCACAACCGTGATCGTCGGGGCCGGTCAGGCAGGCATGTCCGCATCCTATTATCTGTGCCAATCAGGTGTCGATCATGTGGTCCTGGAGCGCTACAAACGTTTCCACGCATGGAAAGAGGATCGTTGGGACAGCTTTTGTCTGGTTACACCCAACTGGCAGTGCAAGCTGCCGGATTTTCCGTATCGGGGCGATGATCCAACGGGCTTTATGGTCAAGGACGAGATTGTCTCTTATGTCGAAGGCTTTTGCGACAGTTTCGATGCCCCTTTGCGCGAGGGGGTAACAGTGACCCGCGTGGAAAAGATAAACGGAATCTTCGAGGTCGACACCGATCAGGGGCTTTGGTCTGCGGAGACGGTTATTGTCGCATCCGGAGGATACGACCGCCCCATCACACCGCCCTTTGCCAGCAAACTGGCACCAAGCATTCAGCAGATCCATTCCAAGGCCTATCGCCGTCCTTCGGATATCCCCCAAGGCACCTGCCTTGTCGTTGGCACTGGCCAATCCGGTGTGCAGTTGATGGAGGATCTGCGCATCGCCGGGCGTGACGTGCGGCTTGCTGTCGGTCCTTCACCGCGCAGCCCGCGCTGGTATCGGGGCAAGGATGCGACGGACTGGCTGCATCAAATGGGCTATTACGATATCACCATTGCCCAGCAACCTGATCCAAAATCGACCGAGGCAAAAACCAACCACTATATGTCGGGCCGTGATGGAGGCCACGAGATCGACCTGCGCCGTTTTGCGCTTGAGGGGCTGCAAATGTACGGCTCTGTGTCGGATATGGACGGGACCACAATCCGGTTCTTGCCAGATCTGGAAAAGAATCTTGATGACGCTGACAAAAGCTATGTCGGTATCCGCACCATGATCGACGACTATATTGCGCGTGAAGGGACTGATGCACCGCTTGAGCCGCCCTTCAAGAAAGTCTGGCGTCCCGATACCGAGATCACGGAAACAGATGCTGCCGCAGAAGGCATCACCTCTGTGCTCTGGTGTATCGGCTTTCGCCCGAATTATGACTGGCTTTTGGTTGACTGTCTGGATGCGCGGGGCCGTCCGGTACATACGCGCGGCGTTTGCGACGAGGATGGTATCTTTTTTCTGGGGCTTGGCTGGCTCCATACTTGGGGTTCGGGTCGTTTTCTGAGCGTGGCAGAGGATGCGGCCCATGTGGTCGCAACAATTTCGAGCCGGCATTGCGCCGTCAACAAGCGCATCATGTCGGCTGTGTGAACGGGCTATCGGATAGCTGGAAAACGCATGGTTCTTTGTGACACTGAAACCGCAGCCAATCGGGGGAATACCCGCTTTATGCTTTGCTCTCGCGCATGGACGCATCGTTGCTCCAATCGTGCCATGCGCCTGCTTTCAAAGTTTGTCCGGCTTGCCTGCCACCGTCTTGCTTCGCCGCTTCGTCGGCATGAACACCAGTTTGACCCTCTGCCTAGAAAGGAACTCGTCCCATGGAAACCCGCCCGCCGTTACCGCCGTTCACCCGTGACACCGCAATTCAAAAGGTGCGCCTTGCCGAAGACGGCTGGAACACACGTGACGCCGCCAAAGTCGCCACGGCCTACACGCTGGATACAAAATGGCGCAATCGGGCGACCTTTGTGAACAACCGCGCAGAAGCCGAGGCGTTCCTGAAGGCAAAATGGATCCGCGAGATCGACTATCGCCTGATCAAAGAACTCTGGGCTTTCACGGAAAACAGGATCGCCGTCCGCTATGCCTATGAGTGGCACGACGACAGTGGCAACTGGTTTCGGTCGTATGGCAACGAAAATTGGGAATTCGCCAAAAACGGGCTGATGGCAAACCGTTTTGCAAGCATCAACGATTTGCCCATCACCGAAGCCGAGCGCAAGTTCCACTGGCCACAGGGCCGCAGGCCAGACGACCATCCCGGGCTTTCTGCGCTGGGTCTGTAAATTCTTCACCATCGGGCAAGAGGGTGAAGCGTTAAAAAGGCAGCTGTTTGCGGGTCATCTTAAACGCCAGTGTCACATAGAACCGCAAATACCTTTGCCCCAACCGCCACCAACTGCGCAGCATCAAGTGCCACGCTGGCGGGATGTCGCCAACAACTAACCCCGCTGCGCAGGACTGCAAAACTGCGGTCGCAACACGTCTGCTAGGCGATTGCGGCAAATGCCGGTGTGCGCTCAAGTTCCAGCGTGCCGGGTTTCCATTGCCGCACATCTGTTTTGGCGACTGCCGCGCGCATTGACATCATCCGCCGCCGCCGCTCGGCTTGTGGCATGTCCAAGGCGCTGACGAGCGTCAGGTCCATCGCGCGGTTGGAGAACGGATTTGTCAGCACAGCGTCGGCCAGTTCAACCGCAGCACCTGCAAATTCTGACAGGACCAGAACACCGTCACCATCGATGCGCGAGGCGATAAACTCTTTGGCAACAAGGTTCATGCCATCGGCCAGCGGTGTGATCCATGCCACATCCGCCGCCTGATAATAAGACACCAATTGGGTGAACGGTATCGCCCGCGAGATCAGCGTGACCGGTTGCCATTCCAATGTTCCAAAGCGTCCGTTGATGCGCCCGACGATCTGTTCGATCTCGCTCTGGATTTCTTCGTAGACCGCCATGTTCCGATTGGCCGCAACAGAGACATGGACCAACCTGATCTTTCCGCGCAACGCGGGATTGGCTTCCAGTACCCGCTCGAAGCTGGACAGCTGTTCGACGCCGCCTTTGGTATAGTCTGTCCGGCCTACTGAAAGGATCATCTGCACGCCGTCCGTTTCTTTGCGGATCGCGTCGGTTTGTTGCGCAGAATCTTCCGAGTTTGCCACATCATCGATATAGCCTGTGTCGATGCCAACAGGGGTGACACTGACGGCAACATCATGCCCTTCATAGCGCAGCTTGTCCGGCCAGCTTCGTTCGGTCAGCGCCGTTCCTTCGAAAATCCATTTGTCAGGGACTTGCGTGCGCGAGGTGACATCCAGTTCAAACAGACTGCTTGCAACCGATACAAAGTTGCCCGCGTAGCGCGGGATATGAAAACCGATGTCGTCACAGGCAAGAAGGCTTTTAACGATCTCTTTGCGCCATGGCAGCATGTTGAAGATATCTGCCGAAGGGAAAGGCGTATGATGGAAGAACGCAATTCGGACGTCAGGGCGCATGTCGCGCAGATAGCCGGGCACGAGCCACAGATTATAGTCATGTACCCAAACAAGTGCTCCCTCCGCTGCTTCATCTGCGGCGGCTTTGGCAAAGCGACGGTTCACATCCTGAAAGTTGGCCCAGTCCACCGGGTCATAGTTGTAGCGTTCCTTGAAGCCATGCAGGATTGGCCAAAACGCCTCTTTCGAGGTGACATGGTAAAATTCGCGCACCTGCGCCTCGGTCAGTGGCAGCCGCGAAACAGTGTATTTACCGTAATCGTCATCCACGTCGATCCGC
>CAYGMX010000007.1:10689-23511 GCA_964351055.1 uncultured Loktanella sp.
CCGTTTTTCAAAATCGGGGTTTTCGGGATCATCTGCCAGCTTCCACGCGATCCAGGCACCATGCGGGACTTTTCCGAAAAAGCTTTTCAGGGTTGGCACGATTCCGTTGGGGCTCTTGTTTTCGCGCAGCACGATCTTGCCGTTTTCCTCGACCTCTTCATAGGGCTGGCGATGATAGACGATGACCATTTCTGATGACATTTCAAGCGCCTCCTTTAGGTTTCTGGAACAGGTTGTGATGCAGGATCGCTTCGGAAATGCCGGCAGCCCCTTCACCTTTTGCGGCATAGACGGTGGCAAGCTCTGCGACGGCCTCGATCAAGGCGGGCTCGGAGCCGCCAACAGCAACGGCAGGCAGGCCGGTCTGCAGCATGGACAGGTCGTTCATCGTGTCTCCGGCGACCAGAATCCGGTCTTTGGCGATGCCAACATGGTCCATCAAACGTAAGAGAGAAGGGCCCTTGCTGACGCCTTTGGGCAGCACATCAAAGAAACGGTTGTCTGATATGATGACATCAAGCCCCAGTGCTTCGACCTTTGCGATGGAGGCAGGGTCGAATGTGGCAGGGGCCATATCATAGCTGAGCCGGTACCGGAAAAGTGTGGATTGCAATTTCAGCCCAGGTGCCCCGTTCAGCACGAATTGTGCCTGTGTTCCAAGGTCAATCCACCCGTCAGCGATTGACCGCTCCAACGCTGCAATCGGGGTCACGTGCTGGTTGCTGTCCATCTCGGCAATCGTCGTGCCGACATCGCCGATCACATAGTCGGGCTGCGGCACACCTTGCTTGCGCACCAGATCATGAATGAACCCGGGGTCACGGCCTGTCACAAAAATGAGGCCGACGTCTTGCCGGTTTTTTTCGATCCAGTTGTAGAGCCCCGTGCGTTGATCGGCGGAGCCTCCAAGAAACGTACCATCAAGATCGGTGGCAAGAACAAAGGTCTTTTCAGAGATGTCGGATGCGGCGAAGGTTTCGTGGCGGGTCATGAGATCCTTTCTGCAAGTGTTGCTATATCATGGTCGGTTGCGGGGTGGTCAAAGGACAGGTCCATCGTGCGTGGCTCTGCCTCGATCGGGCGGGCCCATAGGCCGGCAAAGGCGGTGCCCAGATCTGCGTTATCATGCAGAATGGCGCGCACAGTCTCGCAGATCGGCATGCTGACATTCAGACTGCGGGCCAGATCGGTCACGGATTTGGCGTTCACTTCGCCTTCGACGACAACGGGCTTGCCGTCAAAGCAATCCTGACGCGCGATGCCCTGTCCCAACTGCTGGCCAAGCGCCATATTGCGCGATGTCGGGCTTGAGCAGGTCAGAGCCAGATCACCGATACCGGACAGGCCCGTCACGGTTTCGCGCCGTCCGCCCAACGCCTCTGCAAGTGCTTTCATTTCGTCCAGCCCGCGGGTGATCAGGGCGGCACGGGTATTTTCGGCAAACCCTGCGCCTGTCATCAGGCCGCAGGCGATTGCAATAACATTCTTGACCGCACCGCCGATTTCAACGCCGACAAGATCGTCCGAGACATATGCCCGGAAGCTGCCTGTCGATAAGGACACAGCAAGCCGCACAGCGGGGCTTTCATGTGGCTTGAGGCGGTTGGCGTAACTGAATGGAAAGGCAACGGTCGCCGCTGTCGGATGCCCCAGTGCGGTTTCGAGCGCGAAGGTCGGGCCGGATACACAGCCCACAGGATGGTCCCCCAATTCCTCTTCGGCGACTTGGGTCATCAGCAGACCGGTCTCGGCTTCGATACCTTTGGCGCAAACCGCAATCGGAATCCCCTTAGGCGCGTGCGCGGCGACCTGCCTTGCGACACTGCGCACGCTGCGAGAGGGCACAACAATCAGTACCGCCTCTGCGCGCTCCAGCGCGAAGGACATGTCTTTCACACCGATCAAACCTTTAGGAAGCGCCGCGCCCGGCAGAAACCTTTCGGTGGTTGCTTTTGTGTTGATCTCATCAATCACGGACGGATCACGGCCATAGATCATTGTCTTGCATCCCCCTTGCGCCAAGGTCACTGCGAGCGCGCTGCCCCATGATCCCGCACCAATGACAGTGACGCGGGAATAGGGTTTGGCGGGAAGTGATGCAGGCGACCCTGCGACAGGGGTATGTTTCATAACGGGACCTTTGGATCAGCAAAAGACGGACGCAGCGCAGCAGCGGGGCCATGCGCGTGTAAAGCAGAATTAGTTGTGCTTACGTTTTTGATATGCCTTAAAACTGTGGCTTGACGCCCGGAAGTCAATGCTGCGGCAGCGAACGGCGCGGTCTACCGGGAATTTGGTGGATTATAACTTATTTCGTGCGTATTTTTGCATCTACCAAGGGCAAAGTGATCAAAAAATAGGCGTATTTTTAATATAAAAGCGACATATTTGATGTCGTTTTTTGACTTATCGTGCATTTGCAGCATGTGTGAGTGAGGAAGAACAAAAAGGACACATGCAAATGACAAAGACCCCAGTTCGTACCGCAATTTTCCCTGTCGCCGGGCTTGGCACACGGTTCCTGCCGGCCACCAAGGCCATGCCCAAAGAGCTGCTGCCAGTGCTTGATACGCCGCTCATCCAGTATGCGATTGATGAGGCGCGGGACGCAGGGATAGAGCGGATGGTCTTTGTCAGCCACCCCTCCAAATCGGCAATCGAGCGGCATGTGATGGATGACGTACGCCTGCGCCAAACGCTCAAGGAACGCGGCAAGACAGAGCTTGCCAATGATCTCAAAGAGGCCGCGTTGCACACCCCTGATGACGACGTTGTCTTTACGATGCAGCCCGCGCCGCTGGGGCTTGGGCATGCGGTGCTCTGCGCCAAGGACCACGCGCTGCCCGGACCGGTTGCAGTGATCCTGCCTGATGACCTGATCCTCGGGCGGGGTTGCATCGGAGATATGATCGCGGCCTATCAGACGTGGGAGTGCGGGCATCTGGTCGCGACAATGCCCGTTGCACCTGAAGAAACTGAAAAATACGGGATGCTGTCAGTCACAGAACGCAACGGCAGCTTTGTGCGCGCCGATGGCATGGTCGAAAAACCAAAGCCCGCCGATGCGCCATCGCATGACGCCGTTGTTGGGCGCTATGTGCTGGATGCCAGTATATTCGACAGGCTGGCCACGCAGCCACCCGGTGCTGGTGGCGAGATCCAATTGACCGACGCCATCAACGCAGACGCCGGTCCAATCGGGCTGGCTGGTCTGCGCTTTTCAGGCAGGCGGTTCGACTGCGGCAACAAGGCCGGTATGTTGGAAGCAGCCCTGCACATCGCGTCACAGGACGATGAATACAAGGATGTGATTGCTGCCTTTATCGCCCTGCATCAGCCAGCAGTTGCCGCTTAAGTCTGCACCGTTACAGTTTGTATTATCTCGACGACTGCAAAGTCGGGATGCAAGTCTTGTGGAACTATGTCCTGCTTCAACTCATGCGCAACAAATCCGCGGGTTCCTATTGGTTCCAAGAGCATGGATCAAAGCATCAAGAGATGCCCAGGTGCTCCGGAGCTTTTCGCATTGGCCTTGTATGCCATGAGGTCATTGCAGGCCGGTACAATTTGAAAACGAGTGCAAGGATTGAGAGTGAGCGGACCTTTGCTTTGGCATGGGGCAAGAACGGCCTGCAACTTCGGCTCGGCAGTTTATGAAACGCACGACCAAATCAGCCTTTCTTAATTTATAGTAATTGTTTATCGACCGTGTGTTTGAAACTTGGATGTACCACTATGCCACGTGCTGATATTCAAGGATTGCGCTTTGTCGGGGCGCTCTTGGTTGCCGTGTTTCACATTTTCCAATGGGGCGTATCCGGCGGCGTTGACATCTTCATGACGGTGTCTGGCTTCTTTCTTTGGGGCACTGTCGTGAAACTCGTGGAAGTTGAAGCTGGTTATAGCGAGCACTACAACAGATTTCTGAAGCGGACCGCACCGCAAGCAATTCTGACGATTGTCGGCGTATTGATCGCGGCATTCGTCTTAGTCAGCCCTGTTGAGTGGATCGCTGTATTGCGCGACGCTTTCTTCAGCATCCTTTTCTTACAAAACTACTGGCTCGCGGCGAATGGGCAGGACTATCTTGCAAGGGAAGAGGGTTTAAGCCTCTTCCAACACTACTGGGCCGTATCGGTCATTGCGCAAGTCTACTTCTTGTTTCCTTGTCTCGCGCTCGTGGCTGTCTTGATTGCAAGGGTGTTGCGGCGCAACAAACATAGAACCCTGATTGGATTGACAGCTGGAGCAAGTGCGCTTTCCTTCTTGTGGGCGATGGTTCTTGCAGAACTGGCCCCGGAATTTGCCTACTTTGATACTCTGTCGCGTCTGTGGCAATTTGGGGCTGGCGCACTGGCTGCAAATTTTGTGATGCAGAACAAGAGATCAGAACCAAACGACAGGCGTGCTAATTTGCTGTCTTGGATGGGCCTTCTGGCTGTCTTCTTTTGCGGTATCTTTTTGGGAAGGTCTTTTCCGGGTGCTGCCTCCGTTTGGCCAACCAGTGCGGCTCTTCTCATACTTATTTTCTCGCGCGAAACCTCTCATTTTGCGAACGCAGGTGCTTTTCTATCCCATCGTTGGCTCTCGTCATTCGGGCGGCTCTCTTTCGGAGTTTATCTCTGGCATTGGCCAATCTATGCTGTCTATTTCAGATACAATCCTGATCAGTCATTCCTATCAATGGTTTTGATAGTTGGCGCTGCCACCGTTTTGGCAGCTGCGAGCACGTCGCTTGTTGATAGGATTGGCGGTGTTTATCGAAGGACAGGCCGTGACGCCTACGGGCTTTCACTGACAACCTTCGTTACGATGGCCCTTGTCGGCGGCAGCGTTTTTTTTGTGGAAAGAGCGATCGTCTGGGATAATCCCAGAATACAAATGCTGTCGCATCCAATCACTGGTGTTCCCTTGGCCCTGACGACCGTCCGTAATGATCGGCCGGTGTCCAACAAATTGGGGTGCCATCAGCGGCAGACCTCACCCCTTATAAAGACATGCTCTTTCGGAGACATCACCTCAGATACAGATGTATTTTTGATTGGGGGATCACATTCCGCCCAGTTTTTGCCGGCATTCCAGCAGATAGCTGAGGACGAGGGGTTCCATCTTGTCACTCTATTCAAGAATGCATGCCGTTTCTTTGATCCAAGATCGCCGGGGATGTCGGAGTATCGCTCGGTAAGCTGCCGCGAGTGGAACCTCAACGTCATGGATTACCTTGCGGCAAATACACCTGATATCGTCATCACTTTGGCCAATACGCGCGGTGACGAAGCACCGGTCGGTATCAGGGATGCCATTACAGCCGTAGTCGAGATGGGCGTTACCGTGATTGCTTTGCGTGACACACCAGACATGCAGATCGACATTCCTGTTTGCATCTCTCAAGGCCAATACGATAGGTCGGATTGCCGAATACCGCGCAATGAATTGCTTGATGACTTGAAGTACAGAGCCACTATTGCGGCCCTGCCGCTGTCAGTCATTGCGGTAGATATCAATGACAAAATATGTCCTGAAATCTATTGTGAGGCGGTGCAAGACGGCACGATTTTATGGCGTGACAGTCACCACCTCACAGCTACCTATTCCAAGAAATTGACGGAAGAGATCTGGCTTCAAATTGCACCGCGCTTAGTTATGACCAAAGGTGCCCCGCTTGAATAAGACCCACCAAAGCAGCACCGATACCAGCCGCAACGCTTGACCTGCGGCCATTGTTCAAGATGCCATCTTTCCACGTTCATGGATCAGCAGAGCAGTCTGCGACGGCGACATAGTGGTCTTCGTCGATGTTGACGATGTCTTTTAAGGTCAACAAGTTGCGCAAGTCCATCGGCATGAACCTGATCGCTTCTCTCAGGCTATTGCTTATGTCTTGCGTCAACGCAGCGGCCGCCGTGATGAAAGGCAAACCGGGTGTGGGTTCGGTCCACGCCAGAACCCGCAAATCTGATGCCCAATCGTCAAACTGTTCCATATGACGCCAGGAGATCGCGTCCAGCCCCGCAATATCGGCCTGTCCATGGAGCACCATTTGGGCCGATGCAACATGCGCGCCACTCTGCCGTTTGCCCAAGAACCGGACGCCAGCGCGTCGCGCCGCGATCATGGGCGCCGCATAGCCGGATTGAGAGTGCAGATCATTGTAGGCAAAGACGGCGCCGTCGAACGCAGACAGACTTTGGCGCGGATCATCGCGTCGCACCACAAATGCACTGTGGTAGTATCCGGGTTCGCAGCCCGGCAGGCCAAAGTCGGGCGTGCCGACAAGCCTGACGCGTTCCTTGAGGAAATGGCGGTAGGGGTAGCCACAGGTCTGGCTGATCAGCAGGTCGGGCCGCGACCAGAACCCAAGCAGGTCGGTTCCGGCATCGGTCAGCTTGTCAGGCGCGTCGATGCCACGCTCTCGCAACGCTTGCCGCAGGCATAGCCACAGCGCGTCGAATGCAGGCACAAGTTCGGGGCGCATATACATCGGAAAGGCCGCCACCCAAGGTGAGGTGCTCATAGTGCAGCGCCCAGGCTGCGCAACTGCGCCAGTAACGCGGCATCAATCGCAACACCCTCTGCCTCCGTGTGCCGACGATGGGCATGGCGGCGATCGCCAGGAATCCGGACCCCCTCTTGTTGCTGCATGTCCGCAATCAAACCCTCGATCCGTGCGGCAAACGCGTGACCGCCGGGCTGGATTGCGATGATCGTCTGGCCAAGCCGCGGTGGCCCACCCAGATCATCGCCCAGCGATGAGGCCTTGTGCGACCAGTTCGCGCCGGTCAGCCCAGCGGCTAGAACCTCGACCATCAAGGCCAGCGCGCTACCTTTATGACCGCCTGCCGGCGCGATGGTGCCTTTGAGAGCCTCTTGCGGATCGGTTGTCGGCTGACCCTCTGCATCCAGCGCCCAATGCGGCGGGATCGGTGTGTTCTGTGCGGCGGCGCTCGCCAGATTGACATAGGCCGTTGCAGAGGACGAGGAATCAAGGATCAGCGGGTCCCCTGAGCGCGGGGCGGCCATCGACCACGGGTTTGTACCAAAAAAGGGCTTTCTCCCGCCCCATGGTGCCATGGTAGAGGATGCATTGGCAAACATGAGCGCGACAAGCCCCTGCCGCGCGAGCCGCGCGGTAAAGTATCCCAGAACCCCGCAGGCATAGGCATTGGTGATCCCCAGAACGGCAATCCCTTGGCTTTGGGCTGCTGCAATCAACACGCTCTCTGCTGCTTCATAAGCGGGATGGGCAAACCCGTCAGCCGCGTCGACCTGCACCGACGCGGGTGCAGGGCAGGAAAGCACGGGCTGTGCATGTCCCGCGATCTTGCCCACGCGCAAGTGGCCACAATACCACGGCAGATACCCCAATCCGATACCTCGTGTCCCCTCTGCCTCGGCGTCGCGGATCGAGCGGGCGACGGGGGCAGCCTGCAGACTGTTTGCACCACTCCCCAAGAGGCATTGAGAGGCGATGATTTCCACCTCGTCGAGGGAAAAAGAGAGTGTCATTTCAGCGTCCTTTGTCGAAATGTTCCAATGTAGGGCCGCGTGCCTGCCTTAGTGCTTGCGGAAGAAACTGCCATAGGCCGATCCGCTTGGCGCTGTGGCGCCAGCCGGAAACTGACCTTCGGAAAGGTACCGTTCGTGACAGCGTTGCAGCGCCTTGCGGTCCAGCGTGACGCCCAGCCCCGGTCCTGCGGGTACAGCAACAACACCGTTCTTCAATACAAATGGTCCGCCTTCGATTACGTCATCGCCGTACCACCGGAACAAGGTCTGGCTTGCACCACGCACATGTTCGAATGCGGCGCTTAATTGCAGATAGGCCGCGCTGGCAATGCCTGTTTCGCCAGAGTGGAACCTGAAACCGACACCCATCGCCGCACAAGCGGCGATCAGGTTGGCTGTGCCCCGAATGCCACCGCTTTCGTTCACGTTGGTCACGATCGCGTCGGGGCAACCCAGACGCGCAGCCTTTGGAAGGTCGACCACATGGGTCGAAAAGGACAACGCCGAAGTTTGCCTCAGGGCGGCCATTTCCTCGTAGGTCTCGCAGGGTTCTTCAAACCATGTGATCTCAAACGGCTCTAACCGGCGCAGCGCGTCGCGCGCGGTGGGCAAGGTCCACGCCCCGTTGGCGTCCAGTTGCAAAGGCCTGTCACCGATGGCGGCGCGCACCTCGCGGACCATCTGTATTTCTTCCGAAAGCGCAACAGTGCCCATCTTGCCCTCGAAAATGGTCGCGCCGTGCTCTTCGATCATGCGGGCGCAGTAGGCGGCGACCTCTGTAGGTGTCGCCTCTCCGGGTTCGGACGCACCGGGCAGGCGATAGCTGAAATATTCTGTCAATGCGATCTCGTCTCGGACTTTGCCACCAAGCAACAGATGCAAAGGCAGGCCTTCTGACTTCCCACGCGCGTCCCACATGGCCATTTCGATCCCACCAAAGACCCTGCGTGTCGCGGTCACATTGTCCCACGGGGTATAGCCCATCCCCGGAAGGCAGAGCCGCGCCGCCCCGTGAATATCGCGCAGATCGCGCCCGATGAGGCGCGCAGCCATCTTTGCCACATCAGTGGCACGATCCCCGTCCGCGCATTCGCCCAGACCTATGACGCCATCATCGGTTTCCAGTTCGATCACTGTCTTGGTCAGTGAGGCAATTGAACCATAGCTGAACCGGTAGGGCGCGCGGAACGGGATGTTGACTGGGGTCGCCCGGATGGATCGAATACGCATAGCTCGCCCCTTATATGCTTTGAACCAAACCCTTCGACTGTGACGCCGGAAGTTTCTGGGTTAATGAAGCGAGGCCACTACCCTTTCAGGCAATGGCCTGCCGTTTCTTAAGGTCAGGTATCAAGCCAGACTTTTTCAAGATGCATTTCGCGCAAAGGATGCCGCACATATCCTTTGACGGCATCGGTATGGTGCATCGCAAGTTCACGCCAATAGGCTTGCACGATCACTCCGCTGTCCTGCAGCATCTTTTCGAGCTCGGCCATCAGCGGGCGGCGTGCTTCGGGATCAAAGATGCCCAAGGCTTCGTCAAGTTTCGCGTCAAATGCGGGGTTGGCATGGCCACTTTCATTCCACGCCTCACCGGATTTATAGGCCAGCGCGTAAACCTGCACCCCGAGCGGGCGCCCGCCCCAAGTGGTTGTCGAGAAGGCATATTTTGTCCAGTCGTTCCAGAAACTCGCCCCTGGCAGGACGCGCCGTTCGATCATGAAACCCGCGTCACGCAATTGTGCCGCAACGCTGTCGGCGAAATTCAGAAGCTCACCATCATCCAACGAAGTGAACTCAATCAGGGTATCGGCAAGACCGCTGGCATCCAACATCTCTTTGGCTTTGACGGGGTCATGGGCGGGGCGTGGAACGTTGGCATACTCGGGGTGAACAGGGGCAACATGATGGTTGTCACCGACCGACCCAAGGCCATTGATCGCCAGTTCAAGGCAGACTGTATTATCGACCGCAAGCTGGACCGCGTTGCGCACCTGCTGGTTGTCGAAAGGTGTTTCGTTCACGTTCATCCGTGCAACGGCAGTTGTTGCAGTCAATGCCATCGCGCGGTTCAATCCAAGCGCATTGAACATTTCTTCGCTGTTGCTTTGCGTTTCATCGTTCATGTCGATCATGCCGTCGCCAAATGCGGCCACAAAGATCGCATCGTCGTTTCCCAGATCGATGAATTCGATACCATCAAGGTAGGCCTCACCGCCCCACCACGCGCCATTCTCGCGTCTTTTCAGGACGGCCTTGTCACCAACGCCGAACTCGACCAGTTCGAACGCACCGGTGCCGATGGGAGCATTCTGCAATTGTCCGGCAAAGCTTTGATGGACGCAAAGCGCGGGATAGTCGCCAAAGGACGGGATCAAGGAGATATCGGGACGGAACAGGTTCAATTGAACGGTCTGCTCGTCTATCTTGACCACCGCGCCTTCGGCTGCTTGCACAGCATCGACGTCGCGCAGCGCCGAAAGCCGCCCCGCCATGGAATTGCCTTCGGCGGTCGCATCAGCCATGCGGCGGATGTTGAATACCACGTCATCGACAGTAAAGGGATCGCCGTTGTTCCACGTCGCATTGTCACGCACTGTGAGAATATAGGTCATCGCGTCCTCGCTGACCTCCCAAGCTGTCAAAAGCGAGGGTGAGAACGATCCATCCGCCTCCCAGCGCACGAGTGGTTCGCAAAACTGGCGGGCCACGTTGGACTTCTGCGGCCAGTCATAGCCGCGCGGGTCATTGATATCGAGGATCTGCTGGCCAATGCGCAGAACACCACCCCGCTTGGCCTCTTGCGCATGGGCTGGGCTGGGCGTGGCGATCCCCAGTGCGCCATAGGCGACCGCACTTGATATGCCCAGAATAGAACTAAGCGCCATGAACTCACGTCGGTCAAGCTGTCCGGCATTGACAGAGCGGGCAAGCCGCCGAAGGGTCAAGGATTGGTCTTTTTTCATGATTTGAACTCCCGGTTGGTGTGCAGGATTTGCACGCTAGATCATGCGCCCCGAAAGGCGGTCCTCGAACGGGTAAGCAGACATACATTCAACGCCCGTTTCTGTTATGAGATATTGTTTTTCCAGCCGCTCGCGGTCGCGGAAAAAGGGCGGTGCGATGTCAAGCTTGATCGCGCGGGCGGGCGCCAGCGCTTTATCCGTGTCGGTCATCGTCAGCCCTTGGGCGCGCAATGGATCCACTGAGAGCCATGGAAAGCGCCCGATGGCAATCCTTTCGATTTCGGGGTCGAGGTCGCGGATCGTGGCACCGGTCGCACAGATGATGTGGGTCGGGTCCAGCTCCAGAAAGGCGTGGATATCGGCTTTGCGCATCGCAGCCATCGCATGCGCCTGCCGCGAAAGAAGCAGTTGATGACGGTCTGGAAGCGCGTTTGAGTCTTCGAGCATCTGCGGGTTGCTTATCTGCTGTCAAAAGCTGCACGAGGGGGTGATTTCCCCATGATAGGGGGCAGCAAAGCAAGAGCGGTATTGATTTTAATTACCGCCTCGTTTTAGCTGAGGTAAAAGGCAATCTCATGCGCAATGCCCCTTCAATGACCAGCCTGCGCGCCTTTGAAGCTGTCCTGCGACATGGTTCGCTCTCGGCTGCCGCGCGCGAGCTTTGTGTGACATCTGCCGCAATAAGCCATCGGCTGCGCGATCTGGAAGATACCTGCGGTCAACCCCTTGTCAAAAGGCACAACGGCCGCTTCATCGCGACCGCGCTGGGCCGCGAGATTGCGGGTATTCTGGGGGATGCTTTCGATCGTATCCGGCTTGCCGACGCGCTCTTGTCGCGCTCCAGTGCCACCGTTCTTCACATTGTCGCACCCTATTCCTTTGCCACGCTTTGGCTTGCCGGACATCTGCCTGATTTCGAAAGGCTCCATCCTGACGCCGAACTACGTATTCTTCCTTCGCATACCCCCCTCAAAGAAGCAGAGGCCGACATCACGATTGTCCATTCCGACCGCAGACCAGAAGGGGACTGGAAGCTGTTGTTTCAAGATTTCTGTGCTGTGATGGCACGCCCTGATCACCCTTTAATCAAGTCGCCGCCTGCCGATCTCAATGACGTTTTGAAAGAGGCGCTGGTCCATGTGGGTGTCCAGCATGGCAGTCAGCATGGTGCGTTTACATGGGCGCGCTGGCGCGACCTGATGCGCCTGCATGCATCAATTCCCGCAACGGGCAGGCATCTGACAGCAGAACATCTGGCTGTCGATCACTTGCAGCGCAGGGACAGCTTGGGCCTCATTAGCCTGACCAACGCGGCCGATCATCTGGAACGGGGTCTGCTTGCCATTTTGCCCGGTAGTCAGGTGCAGTCTGATTGCAGTTACTGGATTCAGGTGCAGGATCGCGCGGGAGGGCCCAGAAGCATCGCGCGCTTATTTACCGATTGGCTGCACCAGTGTCTTGGGGGTCATCCTATCAGCCCAAAAGACACGTCCCAAGCGTCTGAGGGCGGGGCGGCACCAAACAACCGCAGTGATCGGATTACATCCGGATGACGCCGGTGCTTTGGCCGCATTTACGAGGATCAATGTTTTGCCAAACTGAGTGTCGGTTGCCGACTGTCGGCTGCTAGGCGCGTTTGACAAGCCGGATCAGGAACAGAAGAATGACTGCGCCAAGGGTTGCGTGAACAATGGCCCCCAGAATACCCCCGCCGAAACCAAGACCGACGACCGGAAAGATCAGGGCCGCAACAAATGCGCCGACGATGCCAACAACGATATTGCCCAGCAAACCAAAGCCGAACCCTTTTACAATCAGTCCGGCCAGCCAACCGGCGATTGCGCCGACAATGATCATCACAAGAATGCTTTCGATACCCATATGAATGCTCTCCCAATAGAAACTGCATGATCACAACAGGCGGAATGATAGCATAGCCCTGACGGATCCGGTCGAGATTAAATTGTGCCCAGCAAGATAAAGCCGCCTGCTTTGCCATAGCGGTTGCAGCGGATGCCAGACATCCGCTGCAAATGTGGCGTCAGCGCACGAATTTCTTGTGTTTCATCCGCTTTGGTTCAAGCGCATCCGCACCCAGCCGTGCTTTCTTGTCTTCTTCATAGTCAGTGAACGCGCCTTGGAACCATTCCACATGCGCGTCGCCTTCGAAGGCAAGGATATGTGTACAAATCCGGTCAAGGAAAAAGCGGTCGTGGCTGATAACCACAGCACAGCCTGCGAAATCGACCAGTGCGTCCTCCAACGCCCGCAGCGTTTCGACGTCCAGATCGTTGGTCGGTTCGTCAAGCAACAGAACGTTTCCGCCGGATTTCAGCAGTTTGGCCATATG
>CAYGMX010000007.1:23521-24453 GCA_964351055.1 uncultured Loktanella sp.
GCACGCGGTTGCGCTCACCACCCGACAGCAGGCCCACTTTCTTTTGCTGGTCCCCGCCTTTGAAATTGAAGGCCGAGCAATAGGCGCGGGAGTTCATGGACGCATCACCCAGTTCGATGATTTCTGCACCGCCGGTGATTTCTTCCCAGACGGTTGCATCAGGGCTCAGCGCATCGCGCGACTGGTCCACATAGGACAGCTTGACGGTTTCGCCGTATTCTATCGTGCCTTCATCGGGTTCGGCCTGACCTGTCAGCATGGAAAACAGTGTTGATTTACCCGCGCCGTTCGGCCCGATCACGCCAACAATACCGCCGGGGGGCAGGTCGAATGACAGCCCTTCAATCAAAAGCTTGTCGCCCATGTGCTTTTTCAGCCCGTCCACGGCGATGACCTTAGACCCCAGCCGTGGCCCGTTGGGAATGATGATCTGGGCGCGGCCCATCTTTTCCTTTTCGGACTGGTTGGCCAGGTCGTTATAGGCGCTGATGCGCGCCTTGGATTTCGCCTGCCGCGCTTTGGCCCCTTGCCGCATCCATTCCAGTTCGCGTTGCAGGGTGCGCTGCTTGGATTTGTCGTCCTTCGCCTCACGCTCAAGCCGCTTTGCCTTGGCTTCCAGCCAGCTCGAATAGTTGCCCTCATGCGGGATGCCCGACCCGCGGTCGAGTTCCAGAATCCAGCCGGTGATCGCATCAAGGAAATAGCGGTCGTGCGTCACGATCAGGATCGTACCTTTGTAGTCGATCAGGTGCTGTTGCAGCCACGCGATGGTTTCGGCGTCAAGGTGGTTGGTCGGTTCGTCAAGCAACAGCATGTCGGGCGCATCAAGCAGCAGCTTGCACAGCGCAACACGGCGCTTTTCACCGCCTGAGAGCGTTGTGACGTCCGCGTCGTCAGGCGGGCAGCGCAATGCCTCCATCGAGATGTCGATC
>CAYGMX010000008.1:0-8979 GCA_964351055.1 uncultured Loktanella sp.
TCTTGCGCTTGCGCAGCGCCTTTGCGAGGGCAGACAGGTCTTTCATGGACCCGAGCGCGGGATTGATCCGGCGGTAATCCATCACGGAATACCCGCCGTCATTGTCCCCCGGGCGCGGCTTGAGACAGGGCATCAGGTGCACGTAGTTGACCCCGAGACTTTCAAGATAATCCAGCTTGTCATGAACGCCCTGAAGATCACCAGCAAAACGATCAATGTAGAAAACATAGCCCAGCATATCGGGTCGCTGAAACCAGTCCGGTTCCAGATCACGTTCAAGATCGAGGTTCTTGAGGTCTGCCGAGCGCGCTTTCCATGCGCGGCGCATCTCGTCCAGCAGGTCGTTGCGCATTGCCGGATAGTCGGGGTGCGTGCCGTAAAGCTGTTCCAGCATAGGCCAGAGATCATTGGCGCTCCGCTTGAGCCTTAGATCGAATATGTCTTTTATTTCTGTCATTTATCTGTCGTAATTTATGTAATAACATCCGGTTCTGTCCGACCGGTCAGCGTAGTCAGGTCCGACAGGATCATCGCCGCGCCGCGCACGTTCTCTAGCGCTTCTTCGGGCGACATCTGAAGCTTATCGGCGGCGGTTTCAAGCTGCTCCAGATACAGCCGGATCGTGGCGCCCGCGGTCCCTGTGCCGGACAGACGGAACACCGCACGCGCGTCACCTGCGAAGGCAATCCGGATACCCTGACCGGTCGAGCGCGACCCATCTACCGGATCGTCATATGCAAATTCATCCGCCGCTTCGACCGTCAGACCGCTGACTTGCGTACCCGCGAGTGCGGGCAGTTTGGCACGCAACGCATCCATCATGGCGTTTGCCTTGTCGCTTTCGACCTCTTCATAATCGTGGCGCGAATAATAGCAGCGCCCGTAGCTCGCCCAAAAATCCGCCATCAGTTCCGCAACCGATTTTCCTGTTTCGGCAAGAATGTTCAGCCAGAGCAGGACCGCCCAAAGCCCGTCTTTTTCGCGCACGTGATCCGAACCGGTTCCCGCACTCTCTTCACCACACAGCGTGGCTTTGCCCGCATCCAACAGATTGCCAAAAAATTTCCAGCCCGTGGGGGTTTCATAACAGGCAATCCCCAGGCTGTCGGCGACACGGTCCACCGCGCGCGATGTGGGCATCGACCGCGCCACCCCTTTCAGCCCGTCCTTGTAGGCCGGCGCAAGATGGGCATGGGCGGTCAGCACTGCAAGACTGTCCGAAGGGGTGACGTAGGTGTTGCGCCCCACGATCATGTTGCGGTCCCCGTCCCCGTCCGAGGCCGCGCCAAAATCGGGCGCCAAAGGCCCGTACATCGTATCCATCAGGTCTTTGGCCCAGATCGGATTGGGGTCAGGGTGACCCCCACCGAAATCAGGGCTTGGCTTGCCGTTTACGACGGTGCCTTTGGCCGCACCCAGACGGTCCTCGAGGATGGCATGGGCATAGGGGCCGGTCACGGCATGCATGGCATCGAACCGCATGGTAAAGCCACCCGCAAACAGGGCGCTGATCTTGTCAAAGTTGAACAAGGTCTGCATGAGCGCGGCATAATCCGCAACGGAATCGACAACCTCGACTTCCATCCCCTCGTGGCGGCGCAGTCCCAGCGTATCAATATCAACGGGTGTCGCCGCAGTGATCTTGTAAAGGTCGATGTCTTGTGTGTTGGCAAAGATCCTGTCTGTCACGGTTTCGGTCGCAGGGCCACCGTTCGGCCCGTTGTATTTCAGCCCGAAATCCGCGTTCGGACCACCGGGATTGTGGCTGGCTGACAGGATCAGGCCGCCATCCGCCTTACGCTTGCGGATCAGATGCGACACCGCAGGGGTCGACATGATACCGCCCTGCCCGACGATACATTTCGCCGCCTCGTTTGCCGCCGCCATCCGCAGGATGACCTGAATGGCGTCATCGTTGAAATATCGGCCATCCCCACCGATCACCAGCACCTTGCCGCGCACGCCGCCAATCCCGTTGAAGGTGGATTGCACATAGTTTTCAAGGAAATGCGGGCGTTTGAAAACAGATGTCTTCTTGCGAAGCCCGCTTGTTCCGGGTTTCTGGCCCTCAATCGGGCTTGTCCGTACGATCTGCATGGGCATCGCTTAACCTCCTCCGTTAACGTCTAACGCGCCTATTCAGCGCGCCTGTTTACTTTTCGTGCGAAAACACGACGACGGCATTTGCCGCCACTTGCATGCCATGCGTGACCGCGATGGCATCATCCTGACTGGTGTCGAACCGGCGCACCCACCGTTCGCCTTCGGGCAGCACAGGCGGTGTCACCTCAATCGCGCCCCCCCTGTTCAGCACCACCAGCAACGCCCCCTCGCGCTGCACATATTCCGGCGTGCCGGATGCCATGCGCATTTCCGCAATCAGGGTGCGCAAGTCCGGATTGTCCCAGTCTTCCTGCCGCATCGGATCGCCGTTCACTTGCCGCCAGAACAGATCAGGTTCGCCATCCAGCAACCGTTGGCGCGAATGCAGGAACCGTCTTTGCCGCAACAGCGGGTGCATCTTGCGAAAGGCGATGGCCTGCTGGCAAAAGTCAAAGAACGGGTCAGGCTCCTCTGGCCACGTGACCCAGCCGATTTCGTTGTCCTGACAATAGGCGTTATTGTTTCCGCCTTGGGAATTGCTCAACTCGTCCCCCGCCAAAAGCATGGGCGTGCCCTGCGACAGCATCAGCGTGGCGATCATGTTCCGCTTGCGCCTGATCCGCGCGGCAACAATCGCGGCGTTATCGGTCGGCCCCTCGACACCCATGTTGTCAGAGTAGTTGTTGGAATGGCCGTCACGGTTGCCCTCGCCATTGGCAAGGTTTTGCTTGTTCCAGTAACTGACCGTATCGTGCAGCGTGAACCCGTCATGCGCCGTGAGAAAGTTCAGAGATGACGTGGCAGAGCGGCCTTCGTGATCAAAAAACTGCGCAGACCCCGTCACACGCGCGGCCATATCGGCCACCTTGCCCCGATCCCCGCGCCAGAACTGGCGGGTATTGTCACGATACTTGTCGTTCCATTCGGCAAAGGGCGCGGGATAGGCCCCCAACTGATACCCACCGGGGCCAATATCCCAAGGTTCGGCAATCAGCTTGACACTGTTCAGCACCGGGTCCTGCCCGATGGCGCGAAAAAACGGCCCGTCGCGTTCGAACCCGTGACGCGTGCGCCCCAAGGACGAGCACAGATCAAAGCGGAACCCGTCCACATGCATCACCTCGACCCAATAGCGCAGGCTGTCCATGACAAGGCGGATCACAAAGGGATTTTCGAAATCCAGTGTGTTCCCGCAGCCTGAATCGTCGATATAATAGCGCGGATCGTCCGCCAGACGGTAATAGCTGGCATTGTCCAGCCCCCGAAACATCAGCGTCGGCCCCATTTCGGACCCTTCGGCGGTATGGTTATAAACCACATCCAGAATGACCTCGATGCCCGCACTGTGAAAGCGTTGCACCATCTGCTGGAACTCGGCAATGTCGCTGCCTTGCATATAGCGCGGGTCGGGTGCGAAAAACCCATAGGTCATATAGCCCCAGTAATTCGTCAGCCCGCGATCCAGCAGGAATTTTTCGTTCAGGAACGCCTGAACAGGCAGCAACTCTACCGCTGTGACCCCCAGCGTGTTCAGATGCTCGAGGATCGGATCAGAGGCCATTGCCAGATAGCTGCCCGCCTTGGGAATATCCGGGCGGCCCGCCGTCAGCCCTTTGACATGCGCCTCGTAGATGACCGAATTTTCCAGCGTATGATGCGGCCTGTCTGTATCCTGCCAGTCAAAAGACGGATCAACTACAACAGAGCGCGGCATATAGGGCGCGCTGTCAGCCTTGTTGAAACTCAGGTCCTTGTCCTTGTGGCCGGGCGTGTAGCTGAAAAGCGCGTTATTCCACTTTGGGTGGCCTGTCAGTCGTTTGGCATAAGGGTCCACCAACAGTTTGAAAGGGTTGAAACGGTGCCCTGCCTCGGGCTGATAGGGCCCGTCCATCCGGAACCCGTATTGCTGGCCTGCGGTCATCCCCGGAAAATATCCGTGCCAGACATGGCCCTCGCGTTCCGGCAGCGTGACAACCTGATGTTCGTTGCCGTCCCCGTCAAACAGGCACAGCATCACCTTTGTCGCATGGCGCGAAAAAACGGCAAAGTTGACCCCGCCCTCGTCAACCGTCGCACCAAGCGGGGAAGGATGCCCGGGGCGGATAGGAAAGGCGTCGTTTGTCACGGTAAGGCTTCTCCCAAGGCAGCGTAAATCGCGTGATAGTCTGCCGCCGAGGTTGTCCAGCCCACGGATTGCTTCATCGCATTGCGCTGCATGGTTTTCCACGTCTTTTGATCGGCGGAAAGATCACAAAGCCGCCCAAAAGCATTGGCAAGCGCTTGGGAGGACACAGGAAAAAACTGCACACCGGTTGCCGCACCACTGGCCAGCGCCGCAGGTGACGCATTGATCACCGTATCAGCCAGACCACCGGTCAACGCGACCAGTGGCAGCGTGCCATAGCGCAGCCCGTAAAGCTGGGTCAGCCCGCAGGGTTCGAACCGCGAAGGCACCAATATGGCATCGCCACCTGCGATCATCTGGTGCGACAGGCCCTCGTTATAGCCGATCTTGACCGCAACATGCGGATGCGCGGCGGCCGCTTCGTTGACAGCCACTTCAAGGCGGGGATCGCCGGACCCCAAAAGCGCCAGTTGCCCGCCCCGATCCAACAGCACAGGCAGGGCTTCCAGAAGTAGATCAATCCCCTTCTGTTCCGTCAGCCGCGACACCAGCACACAAAGCGGGCCATCGGACGGACCCAGCCCAAAGATATCCTGCAACGCCTTTTTGTTGGCAGCCTTTCCCGCGGCAGCCTTGTAAGGCGTGATGTCAGGGTCGGTGGCAGGGTTCCAGATCGCTTCGTCGATCCCGTTCACGATGCCCACCAGATCGGACTGGCGGTGCCGCAGCACCCCGTCCATGCCCATCCCGAATTCTGGTGTCAGCAATTCTTCTGCATAGGTGCGCGACACCGTGGTGATCAGGTCGGCCCCCATCAGCCCCGCCTTCAGCGCGGAAATCTGGCCCCAGAACTCGAAATGATCGGCGTTGAAGCGGGCAGGATCCAGCTGCAACGATCCCAGCCTGTCGGCAGAGACATTCCCGTGAAAGGCGATATTGTGGATCGTAAAGACAAACGGCACAGTTGCGCCCTGCGCCTGCATGTATTCCGGCGTCAGCCCCGCCTGCCAGTCGTGGCCATGCACGATGTCCGGCGTCCAGCCTCCTGCACCCGACACCGCGATGGACGCCGCGACGTAACAAAGGGCAGCAAACCGTTCGGGATTGTCGGGCCAGTCGCGGCCCGCTGCATCGCCATAAATGCCGCCGTCCCGATCATAAAGATGCGGCGCGTCCAGCACCAAAAGATCAAGCCCCGCCACAGTGCAAGCCCGCAGTTTCGCAGGCCCGCCGAAAAGATCGGGAAATCTTTCCACCACTTTGGTCTTGCCCAGCTTGCCCGTGACCGCACGGTAACCGGGCAGCAGTATGCGCACCTGATCGCCGTAATCCGCCAATGCACCGGGCAAGGCCCCTGCAACATCAGCCAGCCCCCCTGTCTTGATCATGGGCGCACATTCGGACACGACAAAAAGGGTTTGCGTCATAGGCTGGCGGCTCGTTTATTCAGCATGTCTTGGGTGATCAGGGTCGTACCGCGTTCGGTGACGCGAAACCACTTGGCGTCCTCGACAGGATCCTCGCCCACGACAAGCCCCTCCGGGATGATCGCGCCGCCGTCGATCACCACCTGCCGCAGCCGAGCAGACCGGTGTACCGTGACGCTTGGCAATAGCACCGCATGATCCAGCACCGCATAGGAATTGGTATGCACATTGGTGAACAGAACCGAATTGCGGACTTCGGTGCCGGAAATGATGCAGCCACCCGACACCATCGAGGAAATGGCCATACCGCGCCTGTCGCGTTCGTCGTGAATGAATTTCGCAGGCGGCACACTGGGGTTATAGGTCCAGATCGGCCAGTCGCGATCCCACAGGTCGAGTTCGGGGGTGAAATTGGTCAGGTCGATATGCGCCTGCCAAAAGGCATCGACAGTACCGACATCCTTCCAATAGGCCGGCGCACCTTCGGTCCGGACGCAACTGTCATCGAACCGGTGCGCCATGGCTTTGCCATGCTTGACGATTTCGGGGATCAGGTCGTTGCCAAAGTCGTTGGAAGAGTTCGGATTTTCGGCATCCTTTTTCAAGAGGTCGCGCAGGAATTTCCAGTCAAAGACATAGATGCCCATCGACGCAAGCGCCTTGCTCGGGTCTTCGGGAGTGCCCGGCGGGTCGCTTGGCTTTTCCAGAAAGCTGGTGATGCGGCCATCCTTGTCGGTGTCCATCACGCCAAAGGCCGTGGCCTCCATGCGTGGCACGGTCAGGCAACCCACGGTCACATCGGCACCCGATTCCACATGCTGGCGCAGCATGATTTCATAGTCCATCTTGTAGATATGGTCGCCCGCCAGAATGACCACATAATCCACGCCATAGCTGTCCACGATGTCGATATTCTGTGTGACCGCATCTGCGGTGCCCTTGTACCAGCTTTCGGTCCCACCCCGCTGGGACGCGGGCAGCACATCCAGAAATTCGTTGCGTTCGGCCCCGAAGAAGTTCCAGCCGCGCTGCACATGGCGGATCAGACTGTGGGCCTTGTATTGCGTCGCAATCGCCATCTTGCGGATGCCGGAGTTCAGCGCGTTTGACAGTGCGAAATCAATGATCCGGCCTTTGCCGCCAAAAGGGACCGCAGGTTTGACGCGCCGGTCTGTCAGCTCTTGCAGGCGGCTCCCCCGTCCTCCGGCGAGTACGAAAACCATTGATCTTTGTGTCAGACGCTTTGTCGGCATTCTTGTTTCTCCATCCCTGTCCAAGTTATCTTTCCTCCCGCCGTCGCAAGACGACAACCGCCAATGGCGGCAACGTCAGCGTGACAGATTGCGCGTGGCCATCAGCGGCCACATCCGCAGCATGGCCCCCTCCCAGATTACCACGGTTCCCGCCGCCGTATACGGCGGCGTCCGTGTTCAGGACTTCCTCCCAGAACCCCTGCTCTGGCACGCCCACTCTGAAATCCAGCCGCTCGACCGGCGTAAAGTTGCACACCACGACCACCGGCGCATCACCTGCCGCACCATAACGCGCAAAGGCGATGGTTGATTGTGACGGATCATTGCTTAACCACGAAAACCCTTCAGGAAGGCAATCGTGCACATGAAGCGCAGGTGTTGCGCGGTAAAGCGCGTTCAAGTCACGCACCAGGTGTTGCACACCACTGTTGGCAGGCTGTTGGGCAGCGCCCCAGTTCAGTTCCGCATTATGGTTCCATTCTTCGGGCTGTGCAAATTCGCAGCCCATGAACAAGAGCTTCTTGCCCGGATGGGTCCACATGAACGCATAATATGCCCGCAAATTGGCGAATTTTTCCCATTCCGTGCCGGGCATCTTGTCGATCATCGACCCTTTGCCATGCACGACCTCGTCATGGCTGATGGGCAGGATGAAATTTTCCGTAAAGGCCCAGTCGATCGGGAAAGTCATCAGGTGGTGGTCATGCTGGCGGTAGATCGGGTCTTTTTCCATGTAGCGCAGGGTGTCGTTCATCCAACCCATGTTCCATTTGTAACCAAAGCCCAGCCCGCCACTATGCACTGGCTGGGACACGGCAGGGAAAGACGTGCTTTCCTCGGCCACGGTCATGATACTGGGGTCCGCGCCATAAACGGCGATGTTCATTTCCTGCAGAAAGGCAATCGCCTCGTAATTCTCGCGCCCGCCGTCCTTGTTGGGCACCCACTGGCCGTCATTGCGCGAATAATCGCGGTAGAGCATCGAGGCCACAGCATCCACGCGCAACCCGTCCAGATGGTATTCCTCCATCCAGTAAAGCGCGTTGGCGACAAGGTAGTTTTTCACCTCGCTGCGCCCATAATTATAGATCAGCGTGTTCCAGTCCTGATGGAACCCTTCGCGCGGGTCGGCATGTTCGTAAAGTGCAGTGCCATCGAACTTTGCCAGCCCATGCGCATCTGTCGGAAAATGCCCCGGCACCCAGTCCAGCAAGACCCCGATTTCAGCGGCATGGGCCGCCTCGACCAGATCACGGAATTCGTGTGGCGGACCAAAGCGGATCGTGGGCGCAAAAAGCCCGACAGGTTGATAGCCCCAAGACCCGTCAAAGGGGAACTCCGACACGGGCAGCAGTTCGATATGGGTAAAACCCATGAATTTGACATAGGCTATTAGGTCGCGCGCCAGTTCCTTGTAACTCAATGGCCTTCCGCCATCGTCATAGCGCCGCCGCCAAGACCCCAGATGGACCTCATAGATCGCAATCGGGCTGGCACGGTCCGCGCGCGCCGCACGCGTTTTCATCCAGCCTTTGTCTTTCCAGCCGTACCCTTTGATATCGCGCACGATCGACGCCTTTTCGGGCGGGTGCTGCGACCCGAACCCCAAGGGATCGGCCTTGAGGACAGTCTGACCGTCCGCTCCGAGAATCTCGTATTTATAAAGCGCACCCTCGGTCACCTGTGGCAGGAACACCTCCCAGACACCAGTCTGGCCTGCGAGGCGCATCGGGTGCCTGCGCCCGTCCCAGTTGTTGAAATCGCCCACGACACTGACACGGCGGGCATTGGGTGCCCAGACCGCAAAATGCACACCATCCACCTTTTGGTGGGTGGTGACATGGGCACCAAGCACGCGCCAAAGCTCTTTGTGCGTCCCTTCGCCCACCAGATACCTGTCAAAATCGGACAGCACCGGATCAAAGGCAAACGGATCATGCGTGGTAAAAGTGGACCCATCGGCATAGCGCATAACCAGTTCATAGGACTTGCCCGCAACAGGTCCGCCAAAAACGGCACCTGCAATGCGCGGCAACACGGTCTGCTTTGCGCCAACCAAGGCAACAACCTC
>CAYGMX010000008.1:9079-19468 GCA_964351055.1 uncultured Loktanella sp.
ATGCCTGTCCTTTTGGAAAGGACATGTTTCAATTCCCTTATATTTGAAATGAAGACGGACTAGGGACAATAGGCGAATGTCATTTATTCAAGAGTATCAGGTACCATGTTGAAGAAAATAGCCGGTTTGGTCAGTGCGACCGCAGCAAGCACAATCTTGCTTTGTTTACCCTCCATCGCCAGTGCGGATGAAATCGCGCTGACCTTTGCCGACCATGAAATCACAATCACCGGCCAACTCGCCAGTTTTGAGGGCAGCCATTATGTTGTGATGACCCATATGGGCCTCATTTCCGTACCTGCCGCAATGGTTTCTTGCGCGGGGGCTGACTGCCCAGATGTCGTGTCGGCCACACAGGCAAACGGCTAAAGCATCACCGCCTGCCCTGTCCGCGCACTTTCTTGTGCAGCCATGCCGATTGCAACCGCCTTGGCCCCATCGGCCAAGGTGACCTCGACGTGGCCCTCGCCGCGCACCACCGCATTGAACCGCTGGTGTTGGTAGAAGGTCGACCCGTTATGATCCCCCGCTTCCAACAGCGCGGGATCAACAGGGATTTCGGATATGAACGGCCCCTTTGGCGCACGCGGGCTGACGATCAGTTGCGGCACAGGCGGATCTCCCAACAGCTTGGGCCAGAACCGTCCCGGCCCAGGCACCAGCGCCTCGATCTTGCCATTTGGCCCCACAGCGCTGATTTCTTCCTGATACCTTGAGCCTTCGGCGAACATGCACAGCTCCAGCATCGCGCGCGCGCCCTTGGCAAAATCGACAATGACATACCCGTTGTCCCAGATATCAGGGGCAACACCCTCATAGCGCTCGTCGATATGGTTCAACGACTGTCCGGCACTGGCCATGACGCGGATCGGTTCATCTTGCAGGATCAGACGCATCAAATCAAAGAAGTGGCAGCATTTTTCAACCAGCGTTCCGCCTGTCTTGGCGTTGAAGCGGTTCCAGTCGCCGATCTTGGGCAGAAACGGAAAGCGGTGCTCGCGGATCGACAGCATCTTGATCCCGCCGGTCGCATGTTCGGCCTGCGCGATCAGTGCCGCAACGGGGGGCATATAGCGATATTCCATCGCGACCCAGACAGGGTGTGGATAGTCCGCAAAGACCTTTTCCAGCACCGCAGCATCGGCCGGCTCGGTATACAGCGGCTTTTCGCATAGAATGGGCATCGGGCGTGTCTTGGCGATCTGCAGCAACTGCGGCACATGCAGATAATTGGGGCTGACGATGACCACGGCATCAAGATCTGGATAGGCCAAAAGCGCCTCGAGCGACCCCGCAACATGGGCATTCTCGGCCAGGGTCGCAGCGGATGCCGCGAGTTCGGGGACAGGATCATAAACCACCGTCACACGGCCTTGTGGCAGCAGGTTGATATTCAAGATGTGTTCGCGGGCCATCATGCCGCAGCCGATCAGGCCGTAGTTTACCGTATCCACTTTGTTTAACCTTTTCCCATACGCGAGATGTAAGTGGCGCGCTTGGCGTCGTACCAAGTGCGCGAAAATTCGGCAGGGTGCTTGGCGGCGGTCCAGCTGACCCGCTCGATATAGCCCACCGTATCCCCGGCGTTCAGATGGAACGCCGCAGGTGTCCAATCCGGCATCACATCGATGCCGATGCGATCCTCGACAGAGGCAATCACCAGCCCCAATTCGTGGCGGTAGAAGTGATAAAGCGAATCCGACAGATCGGCGACCGCGATACTGTCGCGCTGCCCGCCATCCAGCCAGATTTCCTCCAAAGCGATCAGGATGCCATCCAAAGAGCGCAGCCGCCTGATCCGGTGACCATCCGGTGCGGTACCGATACGCGGAGCAGTGTCCGGCTTGGGCAATCGTTCGACAGAGAGCACCTTGGCCGTTGGCAGCCCGCCCCCCTTGAGCAGTTCAAGACGAAAAAAAGCATAGACCGAATCCACCGCAGGCCTGTGGCGCACATAGTTGCCCGACCCCTGCACGCGGTCCAAAAGACCCTTTGCCTCCACATCGGCCAGCGCCTTGCGCAACGTGCCCACCGCGACACCCAGATCATCGGCCATGTCCCGTTCCGGCGGCAGCCGCGCGCCGTCCACAAGATGCCCCGCCGCAATTTCGCGGATCAGCATCTCGCTCAGCTGGATGAACTTTGGCAAGGCAGAGGTTTTCGCCAAGGCGACCCCTCCCCAAGGCTGCCGGATGAAAATTGATACACTATTGTTTCACAGAAATTTGCATGCTAGGCAAGTGCAAAGAACGACTTCTGGGGAGGAGAATCAATGACCATCGTGCACGTCACGAGCGCCGATCTGGACGCTGCAGAAGTGTCATGGTTTTCGGCCCTGTGTTCGGATGATTACCAGTTTCTGGGCGTGCCCGATGGTGAACTGCGTTCGTCATGGGAGCACTGCCGCGACATCGCCCTGACAGCCGAAAAGCAGGGGTTCCGCAATATCCTCGCACCCTCTTCCTATCAGGTCGGACAAGACACGCTGTCCTTCGTCGCAGGCATGGCGCCCCTGACCGAAAAGATCAATTTCCTTGCTGCGATCCGCTGTGGTGAAGTGCAGCCGATCATGCTGGCCCGCACCATCGCCACACTGGATCACATGCTTAAGGGGCGGCTGACTCTCAACGTGATCAGTTCCGATTTTCCGGGCGAAGTCGCCGAAAGCAGTTTCCGTTACAAGCGCAGCCACGAGGTTGTGGAAATCCTGCGCAAATGCTGGACGCAGGACGAGGTCAGCTATGACGGCGATATCTACCAGATTTCGAAACTGACAACCGATCCGGCACGGCCCTACCAACAGAACGGCGGGCCGCTGCTTTATTTCGGGGGCTATTCACCCGATGCGCTGGAACTGTGCGGCGCACAATGCGATGTCTACCTGATGTGGCCTGAAACCACCGATATGCTGGAACAGCGGATGAAGGACGTGCATGCGCGGGCCGCCGCACACGGGCGCACGCTGGATTACGGGTTGCGGGTGCACATGATCGTGCGCGACACCGAAGCCGAAGCCAAGGAATACGCCGATTACATCGCCTCCAAGCTGGATGACGAATACGGCAAACTGATCCGCGACCGCGCCCATGACAGCATCAGCCTTGGGGTGGCGCATCAATCGCGTGCGCGCGAACTGGCGGATAAATTCGGCTATACCGAACCCGGCCTCTGGACCGGTGTGGGGCGCGCCCGCTCTGGATGCGGGGCGGCGCTCGTGGGGTCCACCGACCAGATCATGTCGAAAATCGAAGGCTATCAAAAGATGGGCATCCGTGCTTTCATCTTCTCGGGCTATCCGCATATCGACGAGGCCGAACATTTCGGGGCCCGCGTCATGCCGCACCTGAAAACCTGCTCGCTGCCACATGCCTACGGGCGTGTGCCATCACAAACACCAGCTACGCCATTGGGCACAGGACCACGCCGCTAATGAACCGCATCACCATCACCAAAGACCTCTCTTTCAGCCGCATAGTTTATGGCATGTGGCGGCTGGGCGATGACAGCGACACCTCTGTTGCACATGTGCAGGCCAAGATCGAAGCCTGCCTTGAACAGGGCATCACAACGATGGATCAGGCGGATATCTACGGCGGCTACGAAGCCGAAGAGGTCTTGGGGCGTACACTCAAGGCCGCGCCAGCACTGAAAGACGCCATAGAGATCGTGACCAAATGCGACATCGTGGCCCCTGCCGGGCGCTACGCCAGCGCGCGCGTGAAATACTACGATACCAGCCGCGCGCACATCCTTTCCTCGGTCGATCACTCCCTGCGGCTGATGAATATCGACAAGATCGACACGCTGCTGGTCCACCGGCCCGACCCGATGATGGATCACCATGAAACAGGGGCTGCGCTGGACGAGGTCGTCGCTTCCGGCAAGGTGCGCAGCGTCGGGGTTTCGAACTTCAAACTGCATGACTGGACGCTGCTGCAATCGGCGATGAAGACCCCGCTGATCACCAACCAGATCGAACTGTCGGTGACAGCGCATCAGGGCTTTACCAATGGCGATGTGGCCTATCTGCAAGAACGCAATGTCCCCATCATGGCATGGTCGCCCTTGGGCGGCGGGGCGATGATGACAGGCACGGGCGCGGTACAGGACAGCTTGGCAAAGGTCGCCCAAGAGAACAGCGTTGACAAAAGTGCCGTCGCCGTGGCTTGGTTGCTGGCCCATCCGGCGAGGATCATGCCGGTCATGGGCACGAATAATATCAACCGGATCAAGGCACTCTCGGAGGCATTGACCGTTTCAATGGACCGCGAAACGTGGTTCGAAATCTATACAGCCGCTCTCGGCTCAGAGGTACCATAATGGACGCAGGCACTATCGCGACATTCGACCCCAGCACCGACAGCGAAAGCTTTCGGGGCGCGTTGGGCAGTTTTGTAACAGGCGTGACCGTGGTCACGACTGACAGCCCCGAAGGACCGGTCGCGATCGTTGCCAACAGTTTTGCCAGCGTGTCGCTCGACCCGCCGCTGGTGCTTTGGTCGCCGGCGAAATCATCCAAGCGGTTCGAGCATTTCGCAGGCTCGCGGCGCTTTGCGGTACATGTGCTGGCTGCGGATCAACGCGATATTTGTGCCGCGATCATCAAATCCAAGACCGCCATCAAGCACGTGCCGACGCATCTATCCCACTGCGGGATGCCCATTATCGAAGGCGCGCTGGCAACCTTCGAATGCAATCTCGAAGCCACCCATGACGCGGGCGATCATGTCATCGTTGTGGGGCGCGTGACCAAAGCACATCACCGTGGCGGCGACCCGCTCGTCTTTCATGCAGGCACATACGGCGTATTCAAGGAACACTGATCCACTTTCTTCCGAGCCGAAATATCCCGGGGGAATTGTCCGGAACGGACAAGGGGGCAGCGCCCCCAGCAACGGGGCCAAAAGCCCCAACACATAAACAGGGGAGGAGCCGATGTCGGTCCTGTTTGGTCTTTTATGGCCGCTTGAACGGCTCAACACCGCGATCCTTGCCCTCGGCAAGCTGATCGCAGTGATTGCGCTGACTGTGATGGTCGCTCTGATCCTCGGACAGGTCTTCTTTCGCTATGTCCTCAACGATGCGCCGAACTGGACCGAAGAAGGGGCGCGCTTTGGCATGCTCTGGATGGCGGGTCTGATGGCGCCACTGGCGTTCCGGATGGGCGGATTTGTGTCGATCGATATGCTCGAACGGGCCTTGCCGCGTGTGGTATCGGGCCTGTTGAGCTTGCTGTTGCTGATGATCGCCCTGTGGGTTCTGGTCGTCGCATGGGAACGGGGGCTGAACAACCATGTCGATACGCTCTCGGGGCGTGGCTGTTCCTCGTCACTGCGCTGGCCCTTCGGCATCGAGATCGGCAAGTGCGGGAACAAGTTCCAGAACAACTACCAGTACGCCTCGCTCTGGGTGGGGGTAAACTTGCTGATCCTCGTCAATCTGGAACTGATCCTGCGCCAGATCATCAAACTGGCGGGCCAAGGTGACCGGCTCAAGCCGCTGCGCGCCGATGATTTTGCAGGAGCCGAATAATGCTGCTCTGGTTCCTTCCCCTCTTCCTTGTCCTGATCATGATCGGGCTACCCGTGGTCTTTGCGCTGCTGGCATCGCCTTTTGCGCTGATCATGCTGGAAGGTGACAACCGCAACGTGGTCGCGGGCCTTTACCGCAATCTTTACAACGGTATGGACAGCTTTCCGCTGATGGCTCTGCCTTTCTTCATGCTGGCAGGCGAGATCATGAACCGCGGCGGGATCACGCTGCGGCTGGTGGAATTCGCGCAGGCCTTTATGGGGCACCTGCGTGGCGGTCTGGCGCATGTGAATATCCTGTCGTCCATGTTGTTCGCCGGTCTGTCGGGGTCTGCCGTGGCCGATACATCCGCCATCGGGTCAACGATGATCCCCGCGATGGAGAAAAACGGCTATACCCGCCGCTTTGCCGCGGCGATCACCGCCGCCTCTTCGGTCATCGGGCCGATCATCCCGCCATCGGGCATCATGATCATATACGCCTATGTGATGGGCGAAAGCGTCGCCTCGCTGTTTCTTGCAGGCATCGTACCGGGGATCATGGTGGGGGTGGGTCTGATGGTGATGGTGCGGCTGATGGCCGACCGCTATGACCTGCCCAAGGCCGAACGGATCGTCACCAAGAACCAGGCGATCACACCCGTGGAATACTGGGTCAGTTTCGCGCTGGTGCGGATCAATCTGGCAGGATTGCTGATGGCGATCTATGCGGGTGCGGCCACGTCCGTAGGCCTCGCCGTCATCAACGAGGCTGGCGACAAGGTCCACAGCCTTAATCTCTGGGTTGTCTTCGCGGCACTGTTGCTTGCGGCGCATTTCATGCTGATGGGCTATCGCAAGCGGGTCAGCCACGACTTCCGGATCGTGTGCAAAAAGGCCATCGCGCCGCTGCAAACGCCGATCATTATCCTTGGCGGCATCCTTGTGGGTGTGTTCACCCCGACCGAAGCCTCGGCGGTTGCTGTGGCCTATGCGCTGATTGTGAGCTTCTTTGTGCTGCGGTCGATGAAGTTGCGCGACCTTGGCGAAGTGCTGACCAAATCGGCGCTGGCCACCTCTGCGGTCCTTTTGCTGGTTGGGGCGGCGGTTGCGTTCAAGACTGTCGTATCCTTGTCATACGCACCACAGATCCTTAGCGACTATATCCTGTCTCTGTCGGAAAATCCGCTTGTCCTGCTCTTCCTTATCAATCTGCTGCTATTCATCGTTGGCATGTTCCTTGATGCAGGCCCTGCGATCATCATCCTTGGCCCGATTCTTGGCCCGATCTTTGTGGACCTTGGCGTGCACCCCGTCCATTTCGCGATCATCATGAGCGTGAACCTGACAGTGGGGCTGGCGACGCCACCCATGGGGCTTGTGTTATTCGTGGCCAGTACCGTGTCGGGTGAACGGGTCGAAACAATCGCCAAGGCGATCCTGCCCTTCCTCGCGGTGGAAATTCTGGTGATCTTCCTGATCACCTATATCCCCGCCATTTCCATGACAGTGCCGTATCTTGCCGGTTTCCTGGGCTGTGCCCCGGACATCGGGTTCAGCGCTTGCATCAGCCCACCCCCGGGCATCAACTAACAGCATCAATAAGGGAGAGAGACTAATGCTGAAACACCTCACCAAAGCCGCGGCCACAGCCGCACTGCTGGCGACACCGCTGGCCGCAGTGGCACAGGATTTCACGATCCGCGCCACTGCCAACTCCAACGAAAACGACGAAGACTATGATGGTCTGGTCGTGTTCAAGAACTATGTCGAGGCGGCCTCTAACGGGCGCATCGCGGTCGAGCTGTTCATCGGCACCCAGCTTTGCGCCACCGGTGCGGAATGTCTTGAAGGTGTGTCCGAAGGCTCCATCGACGTCTATATCTCGACCTCTGGCGGCGCTGCCGGCATCTTCCCCTATGTGCAGGTGCTTGACCTGCCCTACCTGATGTCATCCGACCGCGTGGCCGAGGCCGTGCTGTCCGGCGATTTCGTGCGCACCATGCGTGACAAGGCGCTGGAAGACAGCGGCAATACGATCCGTCTGATGACCATTGGCAACACCGGCGGCTGGCGCAACTTTGCCAATACCGAACGCCGCGTGACCGGCCCCTCCGATCTCGAAGGCCTCAAGCTGCGCACGGTTGTGGCCGATCTGCCAGTGCAACTGGTCGAGGCCATGGGTGCCTCTGCAACACCGATCCCATGGCCGGAACTGTTCACATCGCTGCAAACCGGCGTAGTGGAAGGCACCGCCAACGGGATCACCGACATCATGGGCATGAAGTTCCCCGATGCGGGCCTGCAATACCTGACGCTTGACGGGCACTCCTACATGGGTGCGCTGTGGTGGATGAACAACGACAACTTCATGGCCATGCCAGAAGACCTGCGCCGCGTTGTGGTTGACGGCTTCTCTGCACTCCAGCAGGCGACCTTTGCATCACCCAAGCGCAAGTCGATCGAAGCCTATGAAGCCTTCGTTGCAGGTGGTGGCGATATCTATGTGCCGACACCCGAAGAAAAAGCCGCATTCGCCGCAGCAGCCGAACCTGTGAACGCATGGTTCCGTGAAAACGTCGATGGTGGGGCAGAAATGCTGGATGCACTGATCGCGGCAACAGCTGAAGTCGAGGCCGAACTTGCCGCAGATTACGCAAGCGACCTGAACTAGGGTCCGGCACGGAAAAACGAAAGGCCGCTCTCTTGGAGCGGCCTTTTTGTTTGGCTATGCCCCCAAGCCAATGAGCCGCCTGAAACGGCGCGCCCGCGGCAACCAGAACAGCACCTTCAACAGCGCAGTTGTATCCAACGGCCACCCGTGCAAGCTGCGAGAGGTCCTAAGTGGCGGGGCCTTGGCCGTGGCAAAGCTGTGTCTTCAAGGGGATCAAGCGGGTACAATCAACCGCTCTTGCCAGAAAAATCTCAATGCTTGTGCAACATCCGCGCGCAGGCGGTCCACTGCGATCTCGGCGTATAGTTCGTGCATGACCTCGACCATCTCCGCCACGGTCAACCCCTCATCCAGCAGTCTCCAGATGATTGCGGAAACGGGGTTCAGGCGGTGAATTGCGAACCCGCTGCCATCGGCAAGATAGACAGATGTTTCAGTTTCGCATTCGGTAAAATCCGGCAGTTTGACAAAGCTTCGCTCCAGATCAATTGACCTGTCAACCACCACATCGGGAAGGTCCAAAGGCGCAAGCGGCAAGGTTTCAGGCCCATCAGCCGCAGCCATCTTCCCTACAGGCAAATCTCGCAAAAGCGCGGTTTCATGCAAGAGCGCGGCCGCCTCCTCGACCCCGTTATATCGCAACCGCAGCACAGGCACGGCGCGGGTCAGCGCATCCACCACCGTCAGAATGGCCCCAGCGTGCACCTGACGGCCAAAGTTCTGTTTCACAAGCAGCGCCATAGCGTCTTCGCGGGTCACCGGTGTCAAGGAAGCAGGCGCTGTCATCGACGGATCGCCTTCAAGCATTACAATCGCACCGACCGGTGCCGTGGTGCCGGATTGCGGCAGGTCAATGCCGGTCAGATATCCGTATTGCTTATTGCGCACCGCAATCCGGTCCATGATCCAACTGTGCTGGCCCAAAGTAAGATTGTCCGGCAAAGGCAGGCGCAAACGCGGCGCGATCCCGTTGGCGATGCCGCTGATCTCACCGGTCTGGGGCGTTATCTGCAAGGGGACAAAATCATCGGAAAATACCGCATGGCCAAGCCGCGCAAGTGCCGCCGAAAGAAGGCTCTTGCCCGCACGGCGTGCGTTGGGAAAAATCACGAGCCGGTCGTTGAAAGTCAGTGCCGCCGCATGCAGACACAAAAGATCAGGACGATGGCGCAGGCGTGCCCACGACATCTCGACCACAAGATCGCAGATCGCGTTGACGGGATCATGATGCGCAACCGGTTGCGCCGCCAGCGGCGCCTCAAGCCGCCACTTGCCTGCCTCGGCCGGACCAATCGTTGCAAAAGGAGCAGGTGCAGGCGGATCATTGTCCGGCATCATGGCGCACGGCCACGCCGCCAGCACCGGATCAAGCAAAGGACGCACAATCGCGGGATCCACAACGCGCAAGGGTGCACTCAGTCCTGCAAAGCCAAGATAGTGGGTTCCGGCGTCAGCCATGATAAAGCGGCCCCCGTCTAGGGGCCGCTTTAGGGTTCACCCATCCTTCATGGATCGGGATAAACACAAGAACGTGCAAAAACGCGTTCATCTTAGTCGGGCGAGCAGACCTTGCCGCCGGAATTGTAGGTCTTGCCGTCCCAGCTGGTGCCCGCAGCGCAGCCGTCATCGGAAGAAGAACCGCTGGGTCCTGACGCCTTGCTTGGATCACTTGGCCCGCTCATATCACTTGGCCCGCTCATATCGCTTGGACCGCTTGGATCGCTTGGACCGCTGGAGCTGCTTGACCCGCTGGAGCCTGATGAAGATGACGCGCCACTTGCGTGGGCCATCGACAAGGTTGTGAAGGCGGGCACGGTGTAAGCTGCGGTTGCAAGTGCGCCGATGCGTGCCAGTATCTTGCGGCGCGACAGGGTGTCTGGAGTTTTGTCGGTCATGAACTGTCCTTTTTTCGTTTTTGACCCCTTTCCCTTGATGGAAGAGGTGTGCGTTTGCGTTGACCAGCAATCGAGTTTGTAAAGAGTGGATTCGAGTGGGCTAAATCCGCTGGTGTTGTCACGATGGCCGCATCAGAAAGGATGCCGCAATACGGATTTGGTTTATGACCCCCTTATAAACTTTAGTTATAGGCCCAATTTCGTTGGGAAAACCGCCATTTTTCGGGTATTTTCTGGGAACATGCGGTCGATGTCCGAACATTCGGGGCTGGGCGAAAATCGCGCGGGTGCCCGCAAGTGCTCAGCGCTA
>CAYGMX010000008.1:19478-23500 GCA_964351055.1 uncultured Loktanella sp.
GATACATCCAGACCCTGTAATCATCCACCAGCACCTCTGCCCGTGCCCGTTCTTCTGCCGTCAAACGCGGTGTTATCAGCTCTAGCGAATCAAGAGCATCAGGATCCCCGCCTATTGCCGACAAGGCATACCAAAGGTAGGCTCTGACCATGTCGGGGGCAGGTATGCCGCGCCCGACCTCATAGTACCACCCCAAGCCAGATTGCGCCCCCGCATGCCCTTTCATCGACGCACGCAGATACCAGTCAAAGGCCCGCTCGTCGTCGCGCTCGACCCCAAGGCCCAGCGCATACATCACCCCGATAAGCTCTTCGGCTTCGGCGTTGCCGGACCTTGCGTAAACCTCGAACATCGTCCGCGCTTCGGCAAAGGCCCCTGCTTCCATCAGATCGCGCGCCTCTTCCATGTCCGCCTGCGCGGGGGCGGCGAACAGCAGCATGGCTACACATATGTTCGTACAGGTTCTGTACGCTTTGTGTATGCAGTCCATCCTCTTCTCCTCGGGCTTGTTTTTGCGGCCAATCTGGCCGCAGCACAGGTTATCGCACCTGATGATTACATCCCCGCCGACCCTGATCAAGCCCACATCGGGCAGCTGCTTTTCTATGACAAGATACTGTCAGGTAACAAGAATATCTCTTGCGGGACCTGTCACCATCACGATCATGCCGGTGGTGACGGGGTGTCGCTCGGGATTGGCGAAGGTGGTTCAGGGGTCGGGCCTGCACGTACCGCAGGTACAGGCCCCGACCGGATCCGCAAGCGCATCCCGCGCAATGCACCAAGCCTTTGGAATCTTGGTCATACTTCCGTAAACGTACTATTCCATGACGGGCGCCTGTCCGTATCCGATCAGTTCGGCAACGGCTTTGACTCTCCCGCCGAGGAATGGCTGCCCCAAGGTCTGGACAACATTCTTGCCGCACAGGCGCTTTTCCCCTTGGTCGCGCAATTCGAGATGGCCGGAAACCCCCGCGAGAACGAGATTGCAGGGGCCACGCACGACCGTATCGATGTGGCGTGGCCGATCATTGCCAAGCGGGTGCGGACGATCCCCGAATATGGGGAAATGTTCGTGCAAGCCTTCGATCACATCGCAGAACCGGCTGATGTTACCATCGTCGAGATCGGCAATGCCTTGGGTGCTTTCATCGCCAGCGAATGGCAATCCTATGACAGCCCTTATGACAAATGGCTGGCAGGCGCGCCCCTGCCCGACGATGCAGAGCGCGGCCGCCAACTCTTTTTCAGCGTGGGCTGTGCCACCTGCCATTCCGGTCCCTTGTTCACCGATCAGGATTTTCACGCCATTGCCCTACCCGCTTTCGGGCCAGGCCGCACCCGCCAATGGGACCCGATCCCGCGTGACGTGGGGCGCATGGGCGAAACGCATCTGCTCGAGGATGCCTATCAGTTCCGTACCCCTTCGCTGCGCAATGTCGCCCTGACCGCACCTTACGGACACAACGGGGCCTATCTGACACTTGCCGCAATCCTGCGTCACAAGGCCGATCCTGCCGGCGCGGGTGCGGCATGGACGCCGGATATGGCTGATTTGCCCGCTGTCCCTTGGCTTGCGGCGGTGGATTTTGCGATCCGCGCCGACAGGCCGGAAATGGCACGGCAAGCCGCTGTGCAGGACCTCCCGCAAATGCGGATCACCCAATCTGATATTGTCGATCTGGTCGCTTTTCTGAACGCCTTGACGGGGGAGAGCGCGCAAACACGCCCGCTTGGCCGCCCCGCCGCAGTGCCCAGCGGTTTGCCCGTAGACTAACGCCGGATCATGACGCCTAAGTCGGCAACATTCGTGCCTGTTGCCTCTGTGATCAGCAAATCGCCTGCCTGCGCCAAAGCAGCATAGCTATCGTTATTTGCCAAAAGGCTTTCGAGATCGTCGATCCGTCCAAGAGTCCCCTGATCGACCAATCCTCCTGCCGCATCGGTCGGCCCATCCCGCCCGTCGCTGCCGCCTTGCAGGCAGACCCAATCTGTCCAGCCACGCGCAGCGGCCTCTTGCGCGATCCGCAAAGCGAGTTCCTGATTGCGCCCCCCGCGTCCGTCACCCTTCAGCACAACAGTCGTTTCGCCGCCCCACAGAGTGATGCCGGGCTTGGCCTGATCACAGATCAGACGCGCTGCGACGGCGACATCGCCCTCGACAGGCGTGCTGATGACTTGCGCTTGCGGTGCAGCGGCAGCCATCGCCGCAACGCTTTGCCCGTTCGAACCCACAAGGATATTTTCAGCAACGGGCAGCACCGGCGCTGGTCTTGCGTATTCAAGATGCGCGCGAACCGCCTCTGGCACTTCTTCCCAAAGTCCGGTCTGGCGCAGCAAAGCCATTGCATCGGCAGCGGTGCCGATTGGCCCCACTGTCGGACCGCTCGCGATTGTGGACAGATCATCCCCGATCACATCAGACAGGATCAGCGCAGTGACCGGATGCGGCGCGGCATGGCGCAGAAAGCCGCCACCCTTGAGGTCGGAAAGCTGTTGCCGGATCAGGTTCATCCCCGTGATATCCAGCCCGGACCGCAAGAGCAGCGCGTTCACCGCTGCCTTGTCCGCAAGCGTCAACTGTCCCGCAGGAGCCGGCAAAAGCGCAGAGCCGCCTCCCGAGATGAGTGCAAGAACAGGGCCATCGGCGGCACGCAAGGCTGCAATGACAGCGGCAGCTGCCGTGGCGCCATTCTCGTCTGGAACCGGATGTCCGGCGGCAAAGACCTCTGCTCCTGCCAATGGCTGCGCGTTTTCATAATTCGTAACAACAAGACAAGGAACACCGGTAAACCGGTCTAGCGCCGCCTTGGCCATCAGGCCGGCAGCCTTGCCCACAGCAATGATCAGATTGGGTGCTGCGCAGGTGTCCAATGCGTTCTTGACCGCTGCATAAGGATCGGCAGCACGCACACCCGCATCAAAAATCCGCCGTGCTTCGGCTCTGGGATTATCCATCTGCCTGCCCTTTCTTTTCTGAAACCAAGACAGCCATCCGCTGCACGACCTGCAATTCGAGCTCCACTGCAGGTGACGCGCTGAGCGAGGGCATCGCGAGCGCGATCAACACCCGTGGTTGCACTGACGCCAGCATGACATGGGTCGCCGCATAACGGTCGAAAAGATAGCCAATGTGGTCATCCGCCACCGCCCCCAGCTGGGGTGGATCAGTGCGTCGCAGGACAGGTGCTGCGGCAAAGATCTGATCCAGCACCTGCACCTGCAACGGCGCAAGGCTTTCGGCGCTGATCACCACAGCCCCCTCGACCAAGGGGTGATCCTGCAATTCACGCAAGAAACTGACTGCGTCGTCCGTCCTGCCCGTCGCAAGGTGCCGAAGCAGCCCAAGGCTTTGTTCTTCGTGACGTAGCGCCCGCGCATCATTTAGGATCGCCACCACAAAGAACGTCGTCATGATCGAAGCGATGCAAAGCAAGGCTCCATCACGCCCAAGTTCTGCAAGAAAACTGATCATGCCGCCCACCAAAACCGACGCCCCGACCATCACGGCAAGATTCACCAGTGTTGCCCGATGCCCCAGATGCGCACGGCCAAGCCCGATGGCCAGCCAGCACAGGATCAACACCCCCAGCGCTGAGAACTGGATCGGCAGATCGATGTAAAGCAAGAGGAAATCTCCGGCAGCCAGCGGGATAAAAAGGATCAGTGATAGGCCTAGCCGCACAACCATCGCGTTTTCATTGGCCGACAGGGTGTTTTTTTCGCGCGTCAGGATCAACCAGCCCGAAAGAATAAAGCCCAAAAGCTGAAAACCCAGCAAGCCGAACAGGCGGGCCGGATCGATACTGTCGGAATACCAGAAGGCTGTGAGAGAAAACGCAGCCGCACCAGCGCCGATCGCCAGTTTGATCCAGAACGGGGCATGGCGGCGCAAGAGCCCTTCGGTCAGGAGCAGCACAGCAAGCGGGATCAATCCCGCTGCCAGCAGCACCAGAATGCGAAAGGACTCTATCCCCGTCAAAATCAACAGTACCCGTCCGGCAAAAAGCACCATCGTGACC
>CAYGMX010000009.1:0-22948 GCA_964351055.1 uncultured Loktanella sp.
GATCAGGTCGGCGGCGAGTGTATCCATTGTTGTCGGGGCACCCGATACCCGTGCCAGAAACGAGCGGATCGAGGCGGCGTTCACACTGTCGTCGGCCCCTTGATCAATGACCTTGATCCGGATCCGCGGGTTGATCAGCGTACAGGACACCTGCAAGCCACCCGTTCCCCAACCGCGTGCCATCGGTACTTCGCGGCTGGCATAGGGGATCTGGCAGCCCGGCACCGCGATTGCCTTGAGCATCTTGCGGCGGATTTCACGCTTTGCTGAGGCGTCAAGAAAGCCGTAGGACATCGGCTCCCAATCCTTGGTCAGTGCCTTGAGGCTCATTCTGCGGGCTCCGTTTGTGGCTGGGTTTCGGTCTTTGGGGCTGCCTTGGCCTTGCGGTTGGCCTTGGCATCGCGCATCGCGTCAAGGCTTGACTGGAAAGTGACGTAGTGGGGCAGCTTGAAGTGGATACAGAAACCAGAGCTTTCGACACCTTCGGTATGATAAAGAAAAAACTCTTCTTCCGTGGCTGACCCTTTGGGTGCGCCAGCGGCATTCAGATCAAGCGTTGCAGCGGCGATCACCTTGACCTCGTTCCAGCCAAGGGTCGCGGCAAAGCCCAGCCCCAGTTCGCTCCCCTTTTTCGACACGACCTCGGCCTGACTGACTTTGACCCGCCCGGCACTGAACACTGTACCGCGGGGATGCCGCACACGGACGTCCGCCTCAGCCAGCCGCAGTTCGTTGACCGTGGGGTGGGCCTGCCCGTATCCGCGCTGCGCGGCATAGCCCAGCGCAAGCACCCCGCCGGTTTCGGCGCGGGCAAGGCTTTGCAGGGTGTGGGCACGTTTGGCCGGAAACAACAGCGGTTCACGGGTGACATCGGGAATGGCGTTGCCCGTGGCGCTGTCGGGTTCTGGTGCGGTCAGCAAATCGTTTTCAGCCTGCCACGCAGCTACGGAAGGCTGGCGCGCTGGCGCAGGCAGGGCGGCAGGATCGACCGGAACAGGCCTGAATGTTTCACCCGAAAGCACCTCTGTCGCCATGATCCGGTGCGCATAATCCAATGTCGGGCCCAGCACTTGTCCACCCGGAATATCCTTGAATGCGGCAGAGATCCGGCGATGGGTAAAAAGGCTGTCTTGGGTGACAGGTTCCGCCACGGTCAAACGGGGCTGCGTGGTACGCCAGGCCCGCAAAAGCAAAACCGCCTCGTAAAGTTCGCCTCCGGTCTGGGCCAGCGCCAGGGCAGCGACATCTTCATCATAAAGCGAGGCTTCACCCATCACCCGATCCACCAGATAGGGCAATGCTGCCCGTATTTCGGCCACCCGCTGCGGGGTGATATCGCCCAATTCGGCGCGAAACAGACGTTCGGATTGTTCGATCGCGCGTTCACCGCCACGCGTTGCGACATAGGCCATCAGACACACTCCACTTGACAGGAGCGTGGCACACCCAGCACACGCGGACCATCGATCAGAAACAGTTCAAACCCCATCGGATAGCGCATCAGACGTGCGCGGGTTTCCCAGAACCCTGCGGGCAACCCGTCAATCGCCACGTCAACGGCGCCATTGCATCCCGGGCCGGTCAGACGCAGGCGGGTGCCATGCCCCAGTGTCGCAGCACAAACCAGTGTGGCACCCGTTTCAGGATAAAGATCAGACCCAAGGTTGATCTGCGCAAGACAGGCCAGCCCCGGAAGGGTGTCATAGAACAGGTGGTCAGCAAGTTCAGCGGCGACCGGTGTGGCACCGCTGCGCGCCACAGCCGGATCAAGGGCGGGGTCGGCGCAAAAGACACGGCATTCACGATCAATCAGCGCCTCGACGGTGCCCGCCTGCCCCGGGTCGGGCAGTTCACGGATCAGACCAGGACGCGACAGCGCCCACATCAACGCCTCATATGTCGCATTGCTGCGGGCCTCGAACGCCGAAGGGGTGGGATGGATTGTCACTAGAAGGTCTCCATATTCACGCGCGTGGCCTCGACGCGGCACAGGGTTTCGCGGTCCGCATCGGTCTGCGCTTTGGCTTCAGCATCCAGAAATGCGGCGCAGGCTGGTTTGGACACACCAAGTGCGATGGCCAGATCCACAAGAGCCATAGCCATTGCGGCCTCAAGGTCGCGGCCCCTGCGCATGCCGTACCCTTCCTGACCATTGGCCGTGATGCGCGCCTCGCTCATCAGGACCTCGCCCAGATGGAAATGGGTGCCCTGTGCCGTGTCGCGCATGGGCAGCATCACAAGGCCGGTGCGGTTATCCAGCACGTCAATCGGCGGCAGACCGGCGATCAATGGTTCGGCAAAGGATTTCAGCCGCGCGGCATCTGCCCGCGCCAAGGTCGCAAGCAGGGCATCATGGCCCCAGCCGGATATGGTATCGGGCGGCCTGTTCACGGTGTGCTCTCCGTGGTGGAAATGTCGAATGTGACACGCGCCGAGGACCAGATCACTTCGGTATAGGCAATCGGCGTGCCTGCCAGATCCACATCAATGGATTGCACCACAATCACTGGCATGTCCGGATGCTGCGACAACAGTTGCGCCTCTTGTGCACGGGCGGCGCGCGCGTGAATCTGTGTGCTGGCGCGCTTGTAATCGGCCACCCCGTAAGAGGCATAAACCGCACTCACCGAACCCATGACCTCGCGGCGCGCCGGAAACTCCGGAAAGCGTGCGGCATCGTGATACAACGTACCAAACGAAACCGGCACACCATCCGCAAAGGACCGCCTGCGTGTGGCAATCACCTGCGCGCCCACGGACAGGGCCAATGCGGCGGCGACCCTTTCAGAGGCAGGGACCTGTTGTGTGCCCAGCATTTCGCTTGCAACATCCACCCCTTGCGCAGTCATGTTCTGTCGCATCCGGGTGCGGGTGCCGATCGCGTATTTCAGCCGCGGGCGATATTGCACAAATGTCCCGCGCCCTTGCTCCACGCTCAGCAGGCCTTCTTTGGCAAGTTCCGTGACCGCACGCCGAATCGAATGCCGGCCCGCGCCATAGCGGTTGACCAACTCCGGCTCTGTGGGAAGTCTGGCCCCTGGTTCCAGCATGCCGCTTTCAATATCCTGTTTTATAGCTGCGCGAATGTCGCGCCATCGGTCTCTGATCATGTTCTCAATTCATCCGGATGTATTTTTTCTATTGGCGCGATGTTACAGCTATATGTCAACTGCAAGACATTTTTGTATTTGTCTGATGGCTCACAATTCCGGACAACTCCGGAACCTGCGCTACCGGCACTGCGGGCCTGTGACTGTTCTTACGAGTGAGGCCCCAGAAAAACTGCCTGCAATTTTCAAAGAGGCTTCCCGCGGATCACGGCATGTCGGGCAACCCATATTGCCCGTGGACACATTCGTGTCCCCTTGGAATCCAAGCTCTGACTTTAGCGACGGACATTTTCTGGAGGTGGAGTGGTGAGCCGTGCTGGGTTCGAACCAGCGACCTACTGATTAAAAGTCAGTTGCTCTACCAACTGAGCTAACGGCCCACGTGAGGGGCTACTTAGAAAGGCCGTGCGCTGCGGTCAACCCCCAAATGCGGTCTGCGCTGGATATGTGGTCCCGCTTTGACTATATCGCCGCCATGACAGCAAACGACTCGACTTTTCTGCCCTTCATGAAGATGCACGGGCTTGGCAACGACTTTGTCGTGATCGACGAACGGGGAATCGACCCGCGCGTTGATGCGGCATTGGCCGTGGCCATGGCAGACAGGCATCGCGGGGTGGGCTTTGACCAGTTGGCGGTGCTGTCAGACACACAAAGCGCCGATGTGCAGCTGACATTCTGGAACAGCGACGGGTCACAATCCGCAGCATGCGGGAATGCGACGCGCTGCATCGCCAGATACCTAATGGACACACTGGGCAAGGACAGGCTGGTCATCACAACGGATCGCGGCACTTTGCATGCGGTCGACGCAGGTCATGGGCTGACGTCCGTGAATATGGGCCAGCCACAACTGGCATGGGATGAAATACCGCTGGCAGAACCGATGGATACGCTATTGCTGCCGATAGATGGCGCACCAACGGCCACCGGCATGGGCAACCCGCACTGCACATTCTTCGTGGATGATGCCGACGCCGTCGATCTGGCGACCGAAGGGGCAAGGTTCGAACACCACCCGCTTTACCCCCAGCGCACGAACGTCCAGTTCGCCAGCGTAACGGGCCCTGACCAGATACGCATGCGGGTATGGGAACGGGGTGTGGGCATGACGTTGGCTTCCGGTTCGTCTTCCTGTGCCACAGCGGTCGCATCCGCGCGGCGCGGCCTGACCGGTCGCAAGGTGACAATCGATCTGGATGGCGGAAGACTGCAGGTAGACTGGCGTGATGAGGGTGTCTGGATGACCGGCCCCAGCGCCTATGTCTTTGATGGCGTCTGGCGGCTGTAATGTCCGGCAAGTCCCCCATATTCTCGAATCACGGCTGCCGGCTGAACGCCTATGAAACCGAAGCGATGAAGGAACTGGCCGCAGCGGCAGGCGTGACCAACGCGATCGTGGTGAATACCTGCGCCGTGACATCGGAAGCGGTGCGCAAGGCCCGCCAGGACATCCGCAAACTGCGGCGCGACAATCCAGATGCCAAGCTGATCGTCACCGGCTGCGCGGCCCAGACAGAACCCGCGACCTTCGCCGCGATGGCCGAGGTAGATCTGGTCATCGGCAACACCGAAAAAATGAACCCCGCGACATGGGCAGGCATCACACCTGATCTGATCGGGCAGACAGAACCGGTGCAGGTTGATGACATCATGTCTGTCACGGAAACTGCGGGTCATCTGATCGACGGTTTTGGCACACGCAGCCGCGCCTATGTGCAGGTGCAGAACGGCTGCGACCATCGCTGCACCTTCTGCATTATTCCTTTCGGGCGCGGCAACTCGCGCTCGGTCCCTGCCGGTGTTGTGGTCGACCAGATCAAGCGGCTCGTCGATACGGGCTACAACGAAGTCGTGCTGACAGGGGTGGACCTGACAAGCTGGGGCGCCGACCTGCCCGCCAGCGCCAAGCTGGGTGATCTGGTGATGCGCATCCTGAAACTGGTGCCTGATCTGCCGCGCCTGCGGATCAGTTCCATCGACAGTATCGAAGTCGATGACAACCTGATGCAGGCCATCGCGACAGAACCGCGGCTGATGCCGCATCTGCATCTGTCATTGCAGCATGGCGATGACATGATCCTCAAACGCATGAAGCGGCGGCACCTGCGCGATGATGCGATAGCCTTTTGCCAGGAGGCACGCAAACTGCGGCCCGACATGACCTTTGGGGCGGATATCATCGCTGGTTTTCCGACCGAAACCGATACGATGTTCGCTAATTCACTGGCTTTGGTCGCAGAGTGCGATCTGACATGGCTTCACGTCTTCCCCTACTCGCCACGGCCGGGGACACCTGCCGCCAGAATGCCGCAGGTCAACGGTAAGACGATCAAGGAACGCGCAGCGGCGCTGCGGGCCGTCGGCACAACACAGGTGGGTCGTCACCTGAAGGCGCAGGCAGGCAAGACGCACAATATCCTGATGGAAAACGCCCGCATGGGCCGGACAGAACAATTCACCGAAGTCGTCTTTGCCAGCAACCAGCCCGAAAGCCGTATCGTGACCGCACAGATCACCGGATTTGCAGGCAGCCAACTGACCGCCTGATCTTCTTTCGAGCCTAAATATCCCCGCCGGAGGCATCCTGACCGTGCAATCAAGACCGATCCTTTGGACATTCAGGCGCTGCCCTTATGCCATGCGCGCGCGTCTGGCGATTGCAGCAAGCGGGCAAACGGTCGAATTGCGGGAAATCCTGCTCAAGGACAAACCTGCCCCGTTCCTTGCCGCATCTCCCAAAGGTACGGTTCCGGTCTTGGTCGACGGGCCGACCGTTGTGGAAGAAAGCCGCGATGTAATGCTCTGGGCGCTGGGCCGCAATGATCCGGAACGGTGGCTCGATATGCCCTCCGACGGGTTTGCACTGATCGATACATGCGACGGCCCGTTCAAACAGGCCTTGGATCATACAAAATATGCCGTGCGCTTCCCCGACCGCGACGAAACCGCCGAAAGGGGCAAGGCGCTGGTGTTCCTGAAGGGCCTGAACGAGAGGTTGCGCCGGTCACAGTTCTTGACGGGTCCTGACCGTACCCTTGCAGATATGGCAATTCTGCCTTTCGTGCGCCAGTTCGCCAATACCGATCGCGCATGGTTTGACAGGCAGGGTCTAGATGCGCTGACGATCTGGCTGGACGATTTTCTGGCATCCGACAGGTTTCGTCATGTCATGACGAAATATCCACCTTGGCAAGCAGGGCAGGATCAGGTCTTGTTTCCCTAATGCTGCAACAAGGATACGCTGACCATGCAACTGCTCATTTCCCCCGCTTCACCCTACGTGCGCAAAGTGCGGGTCCTGCTGCGTGAAGCGGATTTGCTGGGAACTGTAGAAGAGGTAAACGTCACGACATCCCCGCTGAATTCAGCGCCCGAGGTCGTGGCCGCCAACCCGATGGGCAAAATCCCCGCCCTGATCCGTCCCGATGGTCCTGCAATCTATGACAGCCGTGTCATCACGCGGTTCCTCGACGATCATGCGGCCGCTGGGCTCTATCCGCCAAGCCGGATTTGGGAAATCCTGACCTTGGAAGCAACTGCCGATGCGATCATGGATGCCACTGTGTCAATGTCATATGAGATGCGGCTCCGCCCCGCGGCAGAACAATCGCAGGCATGGATCGGCGCCCAATGGGAAAAGGCCGCGCGCGGTATCGCTGCGGTCAATACCAGATGGATGAGCCACCTGACGGGCCCTTTGAATATCGGACAGATCGGGATGGCCTGCGCCTTGTCCTATATCGATCTGCGCCATGATGATCGCGGATGGCGCAACGGTAACGACGCGCTGGCGCGCTGGCACGCATCGTTTTCGTTGCGTGACAGCATGACGGCGACGGTGATTGATTAGGGTCGGAACGCGGGAAGCATCAAAAATTAAAGCTGACGCCCACGTTGACGGCGTTTGTAAAGATATCCGCCTCGAGCGTGCCGCCACTGTCCAGATCGGCGGTATTCGAAGAGAACGTCCCCTTGTACTCGCCAAAGACAGACCACCGTTCGTTTATCGGCATTGAGGCCCCGGCGATCCATGTCGCGGCAGGACCTGTCAGCTGATAGCCAAGTGTTTCAGACGCACCGTTTGTCACCTCGACATGCGGCAGTGCAACACCGATCCCGCCGCCCACATAGGGCGAAATGTTACCCAAACCTTGCTCCCAGCGACGATAGGCATTCACAGTCAGTGTGTTCAAACCATCCGTGAATTCAAGCACATCATAGCCAGCGGGCAATGAATCACTGGTCGGGTAAACCTTGTTGTGAGCGAAATCGAGGCCGAAGCCGAATGATGGCGATTGCCAACGCGTCGCACGGATGCCGTAGTATGGCGGTGCTTCGAACGACCGCCCCTCCCAATCAAGGGAAAAATTGTCATTCCCGATAACCGTGTCACGAATCGCGATATCGGATGAAGGCGCAGACTGCACACCGCCATAAAAGCTGAGTTCGACTTGCGCTGCGGCAAATGTCGGAACAACAAGCAGGCCTATGCACAAAAGTAGTGCGCGTTTCATTCCAAAAGTCCCGTTATGAGTGGTCTCTCACGTCTAACCCGTCACAACGAGGCCTGACAATACAACTTTAGTTGCGATTTTATTGAACAGCCGTGATTGTGGCGGCCCCACCACAACTCTCGGTCTTTCATGGATAATTTCCGCCGATCAACCTGTTATGTCGGCGAATATTTGAGCATTCCGCCCAAGTTTGCCCCAAACCCTTGCCAAAATAGGCAATCCAGACCGCAGACGCGTTTCGCATGGCGCGTTTACGATTCCTTGATCTTTTTCCTTCTGAACAGGCATGTCGCCCCCTGCGCCCGATTGTCCGCTGGACCTCGTAGGATTTGGTGGATAAACAGCGGCTAAATTGACCGGTGCGCGCATCGGCCTATTTTTCGTGCGGGCAAGATGCCCATCATAAGAATCGGAGATGCACACCGTGTCACATGCAGACGATCAACAAGGCACTCGCCGCGACTTTCTTTACTACGCAACCGCAGGTGCGGGTGTGGTAGTGACAGGCGCCGCCGTCTGGCCGCTTGTCAATCAGATGAACCCATCCGCAGACGTCTTGGCGCTTGCGTCGATCCGCGTCGATGTCAGCGCGGTCGATCCCGGAACGCAATTGACGGTCCTTTGGCAGGGCAAACCGGTCTTTATCCGCGCCCGCACAGAAGACGAAATTGCAGAGGCGCGCGCCGTGGACCTCGCAGATTTGCCGGATCGGCTAGCCGAGAACGCGAACCTTGATGGCGATGTTGACGCCAGCGATGAAAACCGCGCGTTGTCCGAAGATGGTGTCTGGCTGGTCCAGATGGGCGTCTGCACGCACCTTGGCTGTGTGCCATTGGGTGAAGCCGGTGACTTTGGCGGTTGGTTCTGCCCGTGCCACGGTTCGCACTACGACACATCCGGTCGTATCCGCCGCGGACCTGCGCCGCGCAACCTGCCCATTCCTGTCGCGTCCTTCGTGGACGAAACAACAATTCAACTCGGTTAAGGAGAGCGATCCATGGCTGGTATCCCCCACGACCATTACGAACCAAAGTCTAACGGCGAAAAGTGGCTGCACAGCCGCCTGCCAATTGTTGGCTTGATGTATGACACGCTTATGCTTCCCACACCCAAGAACCTGAACTGGATGTGGATCTGGGGTATTGTTCTTGTCTTCACGCTCGTGCTGCAAATCATCACCGGCGTTGTGCTGGTGATGCACTATGTGCCGCACGTCGATATGGCCTTTGCCTCGGTCGAACACATCATGCGCGACGTGAATGGCGGCCATATGATCCGCTATTTCCACCAGAATGGCGCTTCGCTGTTCTTTGTGGCCGTTTATGCGCACATTTTCCGGTCGCTTTACTATGGGTCATACAAATCCCCGCGTGAGGTGACATGGATCATCGGGATGCTGATGTATCTGCTGATGATGGGCACCGCCTTTATGGGTTACGTGCTGCCATGGGGGCAAATGTCCTTCCACGGCACGGCCGTGATCACCGGCCTGTTCGGCGCGATCCCGTTCATCGGCGAAGGCGTGCAAACATGGCTGCTTGGCGCATCTGCGGTGGGCCAGCCTGCGCTGAACCGCTTCTTCTCCTTGCACTATCTGCTGCCCTTTATCCTTTTGGGTCTGACAATCGTGCATGTCTGGGCATTCCACACCACGGGCAACAACAACCCGACAGGTGTTGAGGTCCGCCGGACATCGAAAGAAGATGCCGCAAAAGACACCCTGCCTTTCTGGCCCTACTTCGTGATCAAGGACCTGTTCGCGCTGGCTGTCATTCTGGCAGTATTCGTGGCGGTTGTCGGCTTTATGCCAAACTACCTTGGCCACCCTGACAACTACATTCCCGCCAACCCGCTGGCGACACCGTCGCACATTGTGCCAGAATGGTATTTCCTGCCGTTCTACGCGATCCTGCGTGCGTTCGATCAGGATGTGTGGCTGGTCATTGCAGTCAACTGGGTGACTTTCGGGATCATCGACGCAAAGTTCTTTGGTGTGCTGGCGATGTTCGGTGCGATCGTTGTGATGGCGCTGGCACCGTGGCTTGATACATCCACTGTCCGGTCTGGCCGCTATCGCCCCATGTTCAAGTGGTGGTTCTGGCTGTTCGCGGTCAACTTCATGCTCTTGATGTGGGTGGGTGCGCGTCCGGCAGAGGGGATTTATCCTTATATCTCCCTCCTTGGCTCCACCTACTGGTTTGCGTATTTCCTCGTGATCCTGCCGCTGCTTGGTGTGATCGAAAAGCCGACCACGCCACCAGCAACAATCGAAGACGACTTTAATGCGCACTACGCGCCGAAAAGCGACGGTGCGACACCCGTTGTGAACCCGGCCGAGTGAGAAAGGACCAATAGATATGTTCCGCAAATTCACACTCACCGCAGCAACGGCGCTTGCCCTGATCGCAGGGCAGGCACCCGCCGCCGAACTCGAAACCGAAATCACGGACTATGACTTCTCGTTCGAGGGACCATTCGGCAGCTATGACCAGATGCAACTCCAGCGCGGGCTTCAGGTTTATACTGAAATCTGCGCGGCCTGCCACGGTCTGCAATATGTCGCATTCCGCAATCTGCATGACGAAGGCGGGCCGGGCCTGCCCGAAGACCAGATGCGCGCCTATGCAGAGTTCTACGAAGTCTTCGACCAGAGCCTGTTTGACGGCGAAGGCGATTTTCGCCCGGCGACACCGGCAGACAAATTCCCTGCCTCCAGCCTGTCAACCGCGCCAGACCTGAGCCTGATGGCAAAGGCGCGGGCCGGTTTCCACGGGCCGTATGGGACGGGGATCAGCCAGTTTGTGAACGGCATGGGTGGCGCAGAGTATATTGCATCACTGATGACAGGCTACCATGAAGAACCCGAATGCGCGCTGGAAGGCGAGCCGATGGACGGCTTCTATAACGTTGCATTCGCCAACGGCGGTTTCCCCGAAAGCTGCAAGGACGAGAATGGCAAACACAAAGTGCCTGGATCATGGATCGCGATGTCCCAGCCGCTTTGGGGCGATGATGTGGATTTTGCGGACGGACACTCCACCGAGCTGGACTCTGTGGCGCAGGATGTTGCCGCATTCCTGATGTGGACAGCAGAACCCAAGCTGGTCGCGCGCAAGCAGGCAGGCCTGACAGGGGTATTGTTCCTGACGGTTCTGTCGGTCCTGCTTTACCTCACAAACAAGCGTCTTTGGGCACCGCACAAGCACAAAGACTGATAACTGTCCGACAATATGAAAAGCAAAGCAAGGGCCCGCTGATCCAGCGGGCCCTTTTGGCATGTCGTAGGGTGGATCCAGATCCACCTACCCCAAATAAGCTGCTAACGCAGGGGGGGGGGCGTCAAGCAACACATCTGTCGCGATCGGCTGTGTCACAGTGCCTTCGGCAACAATTGCGGATTTGTCCGCAATCCGGCGCGCATCGGATGGATCATGGGTGACCATGATCACGGTCTTGCCCGCCGCAATCAGCTGCTCCCTGACCAGATCAAGCATCTCTGTCTTGAGTGCCGGTCCAAGCGCCGCAAACGGCTCGTCAAGCAACACAACCGGCCGATCGGCCACCAGCACACGGGCCAGCGCAACGCGACTTTGCTGCCCACCCGACAAGGCGCCGGGTTTGCGCCCTTCAAGCCCTTGCAGGCCAACTGCGGCAAGGCCCTTGGCAACCGCGATCTTTCCTTGTGCAGTCAACCGGCCCTTTTGCCCCAAGCCCAAACCGACGTTCTGCGCGGCTGTAAGATGGGGAAACAGGTTATTGTCCTGAAACAGGATGCTGACCGGTCGTGCTCCGGGGTTCAGGTTTGTCAGATCAATGCCGTGCCAAAGAACGCGCCCCGCAAAGGGTGTGACAAAACCTGCAACCGCAGCCAGCAATGTCGATTTCCCCGCCCCCGACGGTCCGATCAGGGCGGTAATCTCTCCCGCCGGAAAACTGACATCTGCCAAAAGTCCAAACGTGCCCTCGCGCAGATCTAGCGCATTACAAATCAGCATTTCTCCGCCCTCCCTGATCGCAAAGCCAGAACATCGCAAAGCTGAGTGTCAAGAGGACAAGAGCCGCACTTGCCGCGGCCTCCATCCGGTAGGCCCCCATCAGCCGGTACATCGCCAAAGGTAAAGTTTCCTCGGACTGTCCTGCAAACAAGACGATCACACCCAGATCACCCATGGACAGCGCCGCAGCAATCCCCGCCGCAAAGCCAAGCGGTCGCCGGATGCGGGGAAGCACGACAAGCAGGAGCCAGTCCCGACCGCGCAGGTCAAGTGAGGCGGCCAGCCTGCCATAGTCGGCCACTACCTGCGCCACCGCAGGCCCGATCGCCCGCAGCGCAAAGGGCAAGGCCAGCGTTGCATTCACCAACACGGTCACCAGCAATGCCAGATCAGAAGGGCGTGCAAGGGGCAGAACGATCAAGAACGCACCCGTCCCGACAACCAGACCGGATGCCGCCAGTGGCAAGACCCCGATTACTCCCACGAGAACCCCGCCGCGCAGTGCCAAGGCAATGCTCATCGCAATGCACAAGAGCGCTGACCCTGTCGCAACTACAAGCGAGCGCAGGGCGGCCCACCAGACCGACTGTGGCAGATCAAAAAGGCCCGGAACTCCGCGCACGACAACCAGTGCCAAAGGCAGTAGCAAGAAAAGAGCGGCCCCCAGTATCATGGCGTAATCTACCCAAGGCCGCTTCAGATCCCAGCGCTGGACAACACGGTCCAGTCCCGACCCCAAAGCATCGATCCCGGTCACCCACCATGCGACAATGGCCGCACCCGCGCAGAGTGCAAACTGAATGCAGGCCAGAAGTGCCGCACGGCCCAGATCAAAGTCAAACCGTAATGCCTGATAGATAGCCAGCTCCACGGTGGTCGCGCGTGGCCCTCCGCCCATGGTCAGCGCCACCGCAAAGCTGGTCAGACAGATCAGAAAGATCACCAGAAACGTGCTAGGCACAACGGCCCGCAGCATTGGCCGTTCCAGCAAGCTGCTCACAGAGGCATTCAGGCTCGCCGCAAGGCGGAACCGTTCAGCGGGGATGGCCAGCCAGCCTTGCAAAATGAAACGTACAGCAAGGGGGAGATTGAAAAAGACATGCGCCAGCACAACACCATGCAAACCAAAGATGGACACCGGCTCAAACCCTAGCAATGCCAGACCGTTGTTCATGACCCCGCCCCGCCCGAAGACGGCCAGCAAACCCAGCACAGCCACAATTACCGGCAACAGAAACGGCGCGCCCAAGAGCGTAATCAGCACCTGCCGCCCCACAAAGCGCCGCCGTGCAAGCGCACGCGCCACGGGGATCGCAAGTACCACGCTGATCGTCGCGGACAAAAGCGCCTGAAGCACCGTGAACCTGATCGCTGCCCAATCAGCCTCTGCCAGCCCACCGCCCCATTCGGCACGCCACGCGACTGCGCCCAGCGTGCCCAGGGTCAGTACCAGCACCAGCGCCGCTGCCGCGACGCCGGGCCAGACTGGCGTTATTGGGACAGCGCGTTGCGCCATTCGTCCAGTGCCGCATCACGGACCGATGCAGCCTTTTGCGGCGACAAAAGCAGCGCATTGGCCGGTGTTACCAATCTTTCAAACCCTGCAGGCAGTCCGCCTTCAGGCATCACCGCCGGATACATCCAGTTTGTTGTCGGAATGACACTTTGGAACCCGTCAGTCACCATGAAAGCCAAGAACTGGTCTGCCAATTCCGGCTGATCGGTACCCGCGACTTTACCTGCGACTTCGACCTGCATGTAGTGGCCTTCCTCAAAGGCCCACGCGACCTTGCTGTCATCCTCTTCCGCAATCAGGTGATAAGCGGGGGAGGTGGTATAGGACAGGACCGCGTCTGCCTCGCCCTCAAGGAACATGCCGTAAGCCTCGGACCAGCCCGGGGTCACGGTGACAATATTGTCCGCCAGATCAGCCCAGAGTGCTGCCGCACCGTCACCATGGGCCGTTTTGACCCACATCAGCAATCCCAGACCGGGAGTGGATGAGCGGGGGTCTTGGATCACGATCTTCAGATCGCTGTCAGCCAAAGCCTGCAAAGACGCAGGCGCCTCCACGCCTGCATTGCCGACAAATGCGAAATAGCCCCAGTCAAAGGGCAGGAATTCCGCATCATCCCAAGCAATCGGCAGATCAAGCGCGGCATTCACACCATGCGGCGCGAAAAGCCCCGTGTCACGCGCTGCGGCTGTCAGGTTGGTATCAAGTCCCAATACGATGTCCGCCTCGGTCCTTGGCCCTTCCAGTTGCAGGCGCGCCAGCAGCGCGGCACCGTCACCGGCACCGATAAATTGCAGATCGCAGGCGCATTGCGCCTCGAATGCCGCTTCAATCGCGGGGCCGGGACCCCATTCGCTGGTAAAGCTGTCATAGGTCAAAACTTGCAGTACGGGGGTTTGCGCCATTGCGCCTGTGGCACAAAGGACAAATCCCGCGACAACTGGCAGATAGGTGGTTCTTTGCATCTTATCCTCCAAATGCGACGGGCGGATTGGGGGATAGCGGGATTGCCATACCTTCCCTCCGCCGGTCTTAACCGGTTCAGGTTCAACGGGTCCGCTTGCGCATCTCAGCCAGTGAAGGCCCCCCGAGGTAGGGCTTAACTAATGTGGATTAAGGCGGTCGGCAAGGCAAAACCCCTTGAGACTGATTGCCGCCCTCGCTAGACCCTTCTTGCAAAGGGGTCGTTCTATGAGCATCAACAGCTTCGGTCATTTGTTCCGCTTCACGACATGGGGCGAAAGCCACGGGCCTGCCTTGGGCGCGACGGTTGACGGCTGTCCACCCGGTGTCCCGCTTGAAGCGCCCATGATCCAGCAATGGCTGGACAAGCGCCGCCCGGGGCTGAACAAGAACACCACACAGCGGCAAGAACCCGACGCGGTGGAAATTCTGTCCGGCACCTACGAAGGCCAGACCACCGGCACGCCTATTCAATTGATGATCCGCAATACCGACCAGCGGTCCAAGGATTATGGCGATATCGCCAACACGTTCCGGCCCGGCCATGCCGATATCACCTATCACCAGAAATACGGGCTGCGCGATCCGCGTGGCGGTGGGCGGTCTTCTGCGCGCGAGACCGCATCGCGGGTGGCCGCAGGCGGGGTTGCGCGCGAGGCGATCAAAATGATTGCGCCGCATGTGCAGATCAAGGGCTATATGACCCAGATGGGCACCAAGAAGATCGACCGGTCACGCATGGATTGGGACCAGATCGACCAGAACGATTTTTTCTGTCCCGATGCTGGGGCTGCTGCTGAATGGAACGACTATCTGGCATGGCTGCGCAAGGACGATCACAACTCTGTCGGTGCCATTATCGAAGTGGTTGCACGCGGTGTGCCTGCTGGCATCGGTGCGCCGATCTATGCCAAGTTAGACACTGATCTGGCCGCAGCGATGATGTCGATCAACGCCGTCAAAGGTGTCGAGATCGGCGAAGGCATGGCGGCTGCCGCGCTGACAGGGCGCGAAAACGCAGACGAGATTTTCATGGGAAACGATGGCCAGCCGGTTTATTCGTCCAACCATGCGGGCGGCATCCTTGGCGGGATCAGCACAGGGCAGGATATCGTCGTGCGGTTTGCTGTCAAACCGACCTCTTCGATCCTGTCCCCGCGCAAGTCGATCCGCATGGATGGCACCCCGACCGAGGTGATTACAAAAGGCCGCCATGATCCTTGCGTCGGGATCCGCGCTGTCCCTGTGGGCGAGGCGATGATGGCCTGCGTCATCCTTGACCATCTGCTGCTGGATCGCGGGCAAACCGGCGGTGTGCGCGGTAAGATCGGCTAGCTGCCTGCGGTCAGGGCGATATCCATCAAGGCCTGAATATCACCACGCGAGGTACGCGCGACAACACGGCCAAGCTCTGCGTCACCCTTCATCACGACCAATGTGGAGCGGCGGGGGATGTTCAACTCTTGCGCAAGATCGCCCCGACCGTATTCATCCCAATCCACGTTGATAAAGGTGATTGCATCGTTATAGGCCGCGTTTTCAGCACGCAGTGTGCTGATCACCCGCTCTTGCGCCCGACAGGTGGTGCACCACGATGCCTTGAAATCAATAAAGACGGTGTCACCGGCGGCCAGCCGCTCTTTCACCAGTCCAGGGGTATAGATAAGGGTTTCATCGCTGGCGTAGGCGGTGATCGGGATGAGCGAAATCGCGGCAGCGGCGACCATAAATTCACGACGCTTCATATCTTTCTCCTGTTTTCAAAATCGCACGGATAGGTCTTGGAGCCAGAACGGCAGATGATCGAGCAACCAAAGCTCGGCCATGATATGCAGGTTGAACAACAGGGCGACCCCCACGGCCACAAAGATCAGGCCCATCAGCCCGCGCGCATTGCCCGAAAGGTTGCGCAGCATGTCACGGCGCTTGCGCAGTGCATTTTGCGCGCCATAGGCCAGAACCACGATGATCGTCGAGATGCCCAACGCAAAGCTGAACATGGTTGCCGCCGCCCAGCCAAGGCTTTCACCCATGGAGGCCAGTGCAATTGCCCCGCCCAGCGTCGGGCCGACACAAGGCACCCAAACGGCACCCAGCAGGGCCCCGCCAAGGAATTGCCCACCCAGACCGTCACGGTTGATCCCGTCAATCCCCGCATCGGCCCTTGTCGACAATCCAGCGGTTGCAGTCGCAAAGCGTGACGATAGCTGCGGCACCAAAAGCACAATGCCGAACAGAACCATCATGAAGGCACCGGCACGCGCAATCATGACATCGTCAATCCCTAAGGCACGGCCAAAAACGGCAACCGACATGCCCACGATGACAAAAGACAGACTCATCCCCGCGGCCAGCACCAAAGGTCCGGCGCGCCCTGCCTGCAAGGCCGTGGCAAGAATAATCGGCAAGACCGGCAAGACGCAGGGGTTAATCAGGGTCAGCAGCCCAGCCAGATATCCGAAAAACAAATCCATGCGAATTTGTGCGCCAAAGGCCAGTAAGCTGTCAGCCCCCAAAAGGGTGTCAAACGGTCACTTTGCCGTGGGCTGTTTGGACAATTGCACCGCCAGAATACCACCCGCGATGATCATGACACCGACCACATCCAGCGGCCCGATCTTTTCGCCCAGCAGTGCAGCCGCAATCGCGACCCCCAGAAACGGGTTCAGAAAATGGAAAGTTGATGCCTTTACAGCGCCGATCCGGCCCACCAGCAAGAACCAGACCAAGGTGGCACCCAAACCAGGGACCAGCGTGGTGTAGACAAACGCCACGACAAGTTGCCAGTTCAAGGTGATTTCCCACACCTCGATGGTCAGGGCCGGTATCCAGAGCAGGGCACTGCCCACCAGCATCTGCAGTCCCACGATCATCAGGACATTTCCGCCCGAAGAGGCACCCAGAACCGCCAATGTCGCAATGGTCAGCGAGCCGACACCAATAATGCAGAGAACCAGACCAAAAGGATCAACGCCACCTTGCAACCGCGCGCCCATAATCAGCACCACTCCGACCACACCCGCAACCAGACCGGCAATCCCCAAGGGGCGGACCCTGTTGCCGAATGCCAACCATCCGACCAGCGCCACAAGCAAGGGCATAGTCGATGCAATAATGGCTGCCAATGACGCAGGGATCGTCTGCATCGCCACGAAATTCAGCCCAAGATAAAGCGCGTTCTGGCATACCCCGAAAATCAGCACTCCGGTCCACTGGGTGCGGGTCAGGCGGGCAGACTGGCCCAGCGCCCCTGCGATTGCCACACCGATGATGCCCGAAATCAGGAACCGCAGCGCCAAGGCGGTCAGCGGCGGCGCAAATTCCACGATCACGCGGGCAGAGGTGAACGCAGATGACCACATAAGGGCAAAGGCGATGCCCATGATGATTGCTTTAATGTCCATGTGGTCCCCTTTGTGTCAGGACTTACGCAAAGGGTTTGTGCGAATGCAAGCGGGTCCATGGAAATATCTACGTTGAGAGCGTGACAATCGTTTGCCGGCAGTCTTCGAATGATGGAAAAGACGCCTCCTCTGGTCGCTCGTTAGGGATACGTATCGTATACCTTGCGATTGTTATTTCATTGACCTATCGGTCACATCTATGATTTCCGTCGCACACAGCCTCAAACGACTTCTTGGTGACCGGCCTGACCTTCCGGCCATAGGCGGCAAGGTCTTTGTCCTTGGCTCGGCACCTGATCCCTTCATCCCGACAAGCTTGTTGAAGGAAGCGACTATTTTTTCAGTGAATGGATCACAAGCAACACTCGACAAATACGGCGTTGCGTGTCCTGACTTTACCTTCATGCGTTCCAATATGTCCGGCAAACGCGAAGTGAATTCGGCAACACTCGACGCATTGCGCGGACGCCGGACACAGAACCTTGTTATCGTGGCGGCGTCGAGCAAGAACACGGATGTACAGTTCAAGCGGCAGATCGAAACCTTGTCTGACATCGGCTACCAATTCGGCAACTTGTACTTTCTGCGCAAGTCACACCGCTACCAGATTGCAAGTGGTGGAGGGACCGGACTGCAGTCTTTGCTGGTTCACCGCTATGGAGCCTCAATGGGGATTTGCGGCATTATGAGTGGGCTATATATGGGTGCAAGCCAGGTCATATTTGCCGGACTGTCGTTCCGCACAGCCGGCTATTCATACAACAGCCTTGCCCTGACGCGGGATCACATCGATGAGGATGCGAAAGTGCTCGCGCGTGCGCGGCAACGTGGCGACCGCATTCTGACCTGTGACAGCAGCTTTGCAGAAGACAGTGGTATACCCCTCTATTCTGTCTAGCGGCCCCGCAGAACTTTGCCTGCAGCGCTACGCGATTTCGCGTAAACGCTGTTCGACAGCAGCAAGATCGTCGAGGGTATCCACAGCAAGATTGTTCCCTGACAACTCCAGCATGTTGACATCAAATCCAAGCTCGACGAACCGCAGAATTTCAATGTCTTCTATTTCTTCCAGCTCGGATTTCTTGCCAAGTTTTCCAAATGCATCCAGTGCCTCAAGTGGAAAGCTGTAGATACAGATCTGCTTCCATCCTTTTTCAAAAATATCGTGTTTATTCCCCGGGATGGGCGAGCGCGACATATAAAGCAGCTTTTTATTGTTCCCAAGCACCACCTTGGGAATGGTCCTTGATCGCCACTCTCTCTCATCGTGCACCGGCGCATAACCATTCCACAGCACTTTAGGGTCGGATTTGGCGTGATTGATGACGGTCTTGATGTCCTCTGGATCTATGATTGGCTCGTCGCCCTGAACATTCACGATAAAGTCCAAGTCCGGCATCTGACGGGCCACTTCACACAATCGGTCTGTCCCGGTGAGGCAACGCGAACTGGTCATCACGACTTGGGCGCCAGCTGCTTTGCATACATCCTCTATCCGGTGGTCCTCGGTCGCGATAAAGACCTTGCTCGGATCAACAGCCTGGATTGTGCGCTCCCATGTCCGAAGAACCATCTCACGCCCTGCAATCTTGAGCAGTGGTTTTCCCGGAAGTCGCGTGGATTCATAGCGTGCTGGAATAACGACTGCATAGTTATCTGAAGCCAATTTCACACCCATCAAGAAAGTAGCGCCTGTAAATCAGAACGGCGATCCAGCAGGACATGTTGCAAAGAACGAGATAGCCTCGTTGAGTGAACGCTATGGCACCGATGGCCCGAGGTAAATACCGCAACGTGAACCCAAAGGTCCCGTGCTGGCACGAACTGCTACAGATCGTCTTCAACGCGATCTAATTCTGCAAGACAAAAAAGCCGCCCTTTCGGGCGACTTCTTTATAACTTCGCGATCAGTCGATCAGCCGCGGCCAATTAACCGTTAACACTGTCTTTCAGCGCTTTGGCGATTGTCATTTTGACAACCTTGTCGGCTTCTTTCTTGATCTGCTCGCCAGTGGCTGGGTTGCGGACCATGCGCTCTGGGCGCTCGCGGCAGTAAATCTTGCCAACACCTGGAAGTGTCACAGCGCCACCGCCGGAGACTTCTTTGGTGATGATGCCTGTCACAGCGTCAAGTGCCGCGCCAGCAGCTTTCTTGTCCATGCCTGTTTCGTCGGCTAGTGCAGCAACCAGCTGCGCCTTTGTCATTGGTTTTGTCGCCATCTTACTGGTCTCCCTCATTCGCCCTATCAGTTGGGCCTGTTACCCGCACATATAACGGTATGTTGTGTGAGACCACAACGATTAGTGTAAGTTTACAAGGGAAAAACACACCTTTTTCGCGTTTTTTGGCCGATCAAAGGAACGCTGTCTCTTCAAAACTGCGCAATTTCCGGCTGTGGATGCGTTCAAGCGGCATTTCGCGCAGCCGTTCCATGGCCCGAATTCCGATCATCAAATGCGCCGCAACCTGCGTTTTATAGAACTCTGACGCCATGCCGGGCAGTTTCAGTTCACCATGCAGTGGCTTGTCGCTGACGCAAAGCAAGGTGCCATAGGGCACGCGGAAACGGAAACCGTTTGCCGCAATTGTGGCGCTCTCCATATCCAGCGCAATGGCCCGCGATTGGGACAAACGCTGGACCGGACCCGCCTGTTCGCGCAGTTCCCAGTTCCGGTTGTCGATGGTTGCCACAGTGCCAGTGCGCATGATCCGCTTGAGCTCATAGCCCTGAAGCTCGGTCACATCAGCTACCGCCGTTTCCAGCGCGATCTGGATTTCCGCCAATGCCGGAATTGGCACCCAGATTGGCAGATCGTCATCCAGCACGTGATCTTCGCGCAAATAGGCATGGGCCAGCACGAAATCACCCAAACGCTGCGAATTACGCAAGCCCGCGCAATGCCCGACCATCAGCCATGCATGCGGGCGCAGTACGGCAATATGATCGGTGGCGGTTTTCGCATTCGACGGCCCAACCCCGATATTGACCAAGGTGATACCGGCGCCATTCGTACGTTTGAGGTGGTAGGTCGGCATCTGCGGTAGCTTGGCAGGAACGGGGATCGGGGCATCCGCCTCTGTGATCTCGACGTTTCCGGTGCTAACAAAACTGGTATAGCCGCTTTCAGGGTCGGCCAGCATATGGCGGGCAAAGGCTTCGAATTCTTCGACATAGAACTGGTAGTTCGTGAACAGAACATGGTTCTGGAAATGCTCGGGTGCTGTGGCCGTGTAATGGGCCAATCGCGCAAGCGAATAGTCGATACGCTGGGCCGTGAACGGGGCAAGCGGCAATGCACCATCCGGATATTTGAAGCCCGAACCGTTGACGATACTGTCATGCGTGGTGCTGAGATCGGGCACATCAAAGGCATCGCGGAGATTGAATTCCATCGACCCGTCTTGCGGCACTGTCAGCCCGGGGTTGTTGGCCGCTGCAAAATGTACGGGCATTTCAGTGCTGGATGCCCCGATGATGACAGGCACGCCGTGGCTGGCCAGCAAGAGCCCGATCTGTTGTTCCAGATAGGCTGCGAACAGATCAGGGCGGGTTACGGTCGTCGCATAAACCCCGGGTTCGGCAACATGGCCAAAGGACAGCCGCGAATCCATCTTGGCGTGGGTTGTCGTGGTCAGCCGGATTTCAGGGTAAAAGGCCCGCACCCGCGTGCCGGGCTGGCCCTCCAGCAATGCCGCTGAAAAGTTTTCGGACAGGAAGGTGACTGCGGTGTTGTAAAGCTCCTGAAGCCTTTTGACCGCCAGTTTGGCGTCGTTAAACGCCTCTGGTTTGGGGACTTCCGGTGTCCGGATTGACACCTTTTGCGCGACGTTCATGCGTTTTCCTCGAATATTTCTGTAATTTCAAATTTGTCGACATCCACCAGCCCCAGATCAGAGATTCGCAACGACGGGATGACAACAAGCGCCAGCAATGAATGCTGCATATAGGCATTGTTCAGCGTACAACCACAGGCGGCCATCGCCGCGACCATCTGGTCAGCCTTGACTGCAACTTCGGCAGCGGGACTATCGGACATCAGCCCTGCAATTGGCAGTTCAACCAGCGCCAGTTCCTGACCGTCTTTCCAGACGGTGACACCGCCGCCAACTTCGCCCAGCCGGTTTGCGGCCGCCGCCATCATGGCGCGATCCGTGCCCACAACAATCATATGGTGACTGTCATGCGCCACGGTCGAGGCCATGGCCATTTTGCCCTGATACCCGAAACCGGACACAAAGCCGTTCACGACCTTGCCGGTGCCTTGATGCCGTTCGACCAATGCGATCTGGTAAGTATCCCCTTCGCCTTCGACCAGCCCGTCGACAACGGGCAGTTCCGCTGTCAGCGCCTCGGTCGGGGCTTGGTTTTCAACCACGCCAATGACCTTGGCTTTGACCTTGTTTTTGCCTTCGGGTGCGGCAATCGCGAAATCCGCATCCCCAAGCACCTTGCCCATATGCACCGTCTGCCGCGCATCTGCGGGCCAGTCGTAATGCGGGCAATCAACCGTGATCTTGCCGTCTAGCGCCACAGTCTGCCCGCGCGCGATGACGTGTTCAATGGGCAGCGTGGTCAAATCGGATGTCAGGATCATATCCGCCCGCCGTCCCGGTGTGATGGACCCCAATTCGCGTTCCAGACCAAAATGCGTGGCGGTATTGATCGTGGCCATCTGCAGGGCGATCACCGGATCGCAGCCGCAGGCAATCGCATGGCGCACAACGCGGTTCATATGGCCATCATTCACCAGTGTGCCGGAATGGCAATCATCCGTGCACAGAATGAAATTGCGCGGGTCCAGCCCCTTTTCTGTCACCGCAGTGATCTGGCTTTCCACGTCGTACCAGGCAGACCCCAGCCGCATCATCGACCGCATCCCGTTGCGTGCGCGCGCAATCGCATCCGCCTCGGCGGTGCCTTCGTGATCGTCAGCGGCCCCGCCGGCGACATAGGCGGAAAAGGCCACACCCTTGTCAGGACTGGCATAGTGCCCGCCCACAGTCTTGCCTGCGTTCATGGTCGCGGCCATTTCGGCCAGCATCTGGGGATCGCCGTTGATGACGCCGGGAAAGTTCATCATTTCGCCCAGACCGATAATCCCGGGCCAAGCCATCGCCTCTGCCACATCTGCTGCCGAGATTTCATAGCCTGTGGTTTCCAGACCGGGGGCAGAGGGGGCGCAGGACGGCATCTGCGTATAGATGTTGACGGGCTGCATCAGCGCCTCGTCATGCATCATACGCACACCGCGCAGACCCAGCACATTCGCTATCTCGTGCGGGTCGGTGAACATGGTTGTCGTGCCGTGGGGGATGACTGCGGCGGCAAATTCCGCGGGCGTCAGCATCCCGCTTTCAATATGCATATGACCATCGCAAAGACCGGGGATCAGATAGCGGCCTTCGGCCTCGATCACGCGGGTATCAGGGCCAATGCAATGG
>CAYGMX010000010.1:0-22814 GCA_964351055.1 uncultured Loktanella sp.
GACGTGCGGCGAAACAGCGTTTGCGACAATCCCGAAAGCCCCGCGCGCGCGATTTCGTCCGTTTCGCGGTCGCCGGTCAGAACATGGGCCAGAACCACTTCGGTGGTGGCCCGCAACGCAAATTCTTCAGCGGATTGGGCCTGCGCCTCGGGCGACCAAAGCAGCATAAGGGCAAGTGCGGCGGCCACATCCGCACGTGGCCCGCGCAGCCTGCCGCCGATCGCGAGTGAAGCGATGACATCCATCAGCAGCAAAAGCACCGTCGCACTCAAAAGCCAGCCCTTCAGGGCTGTCTCGCGCACCACGGCCATGCCTTCGACGGTAATGCGCGCTGGCCATTGTGCCACGCTCAAAAGGGTCTCCGCGCCAATCACATTGACCGCAAACTGGCGGTCGCCGCCCGCATAAAGGCCGGGCAAAAGATCGGGTCCGGGCACGCCCGCAGCAAGCACTTCTCCGGCCACGCCGGGCAAGGCGCTACCGTCTTCCAGCCGCCCATAAGCATCCAGTACTCTGTTTGGCAGCCAAGTCGTGCCTTCCAGTTCCGATGCATCCGGCTGGACCGGACGGGTGGAAACTGCCAGACGCTCAAGCATTTGCACGAACAGACCTGACAGGGGCAAGCTTGACCATTCGGCATTGGCGGTGACATGGACCAGCACAACCTGCCCTTCGCCCACCAGCTGACGTGTGACCAACGGGGTGCCGTCAGTCAGTTGTGCGATCACTCTTTCCGCCAGCGTCGGGTCAGGCTGGGCCATCACCTGCGATGTCACCGTGACGTCCTCAGGCACAGCCAAGCCGAAAAACGGGCTGTCCTCTGCAAAGGGGGCCAGTGTCTTGGGCTCGCCCCAACTCATTGCGCCGCCGACAGACCGGCCACCCGAGCGCAGGCGCACGGGCAACAGAGGGTCGACGGTATCGCGCCCCGTGTCAGAGGCCGCAAGTCGCGGCCCCGCGAACCGCAACAGCATGCCACCGTCTTCGACCCACGCCAGCACGCTTTCTGTTTCGGTACCGGCCAGATTGGCCACATCTGCCAGAATGATCACATCGGGATTGGCCAGAAGAATATCCTCCAAGGTGCCGTCGATGATATCGGCGGTCGGCTCCAAAGCCTCGCGCAGGTAGTAAAGCGGTGACAGAAGTTCGAGCCCCTCGCGGTCGTCCCGCCCTGCAATCAACGCCACCTCGCGCCGCTTGAGCGCATCATCCGTCAGGCTCACAGCACCGGCAGAGCGGGTGCCGCTGACCTCGAACCGCGTGATCCTGTTGCGCAATTCCGGTGGCAAGACCATTGCCGTTTCCGCAACCGCCTCGCCCGGTGCAAAGGACAGCGGCACAGTCGCCAGTTGCCGTTCCACACCTGCAGGATCAAGACCGATTGCCGTCACATTGCTGTCCAGTGCCGCGCCAATCGGCGCACGTGTGGCTGACACGATGACTTGCCCGTCTTCAAAGCGGGACGGGCGCAACCCCACCGTCTGGCGCGGCGTCTGGAAGACAGTCACGGAACCGCGGCCTTCAATTTCTGCCAGCAAATCCTCGCGCCCCTGCCAGTCCAGCCCGTCCGAAATCCAGTAGGTTTCAAAGTTGTCTGCGGTTTGCGCGAACCAGTCAGCGGGATCGCCGGGTTGCCATGGTTTTGGCAAGAGGTTGGGCAGGCGGTTCTGCCACGCTGCGGGTGCTGCAAAGGGTATTTCACCGACTGGAAGGTCGTTGAGGTTAAGAACGGCGGTCAGTCGACCCGCCAGAGCCGCTTCGGTCAGCAGAGTATCCACACGATCGATCCGTGCCTGCCACGCAGGCGCGCCTGCCCATGACCCATCCAGCAAGATCACAAGGTTGCCGGACCCTTCGCGCGCGTTCTGCGGATTAAGGACCGGCCCCGCAAAGCCGATGATCGCTGCAGCCACCGCGAGAATGCGCAGCAAGAGCAGCCACCATGGAGTCCGGTCGGTCTGGTTTTCATCATCTGTCAGCCCTAACAACAACGCCACGCCAGGAAACCGGCGACGGATCGGGGCGGGCGGGACCGCGCGCAGCAAAATCCACAGGATCGGCAAGGCGATCAGCCCAAGCAGCAACCAAGGTGCCGCAAAACCTATGGGACCGATGGACCACATCAGGCGTGCCGTTCCAGCGCGCCGTATAGCCACAGCAAGGCATTGGACCCGCTGTCGCCGGTGTGATGGGTCTGAAACTGCCAGCCTGTCGTGCGGGCCAGATGCTGAAGCCTGTCCTTGCGCGCGGCCAGCCGGTCAAGATAGCGGGCTTTCAGATCGCCCGCCTTGAGCGTTTCATGCCGCAGCGTGCCGGACATGCTTTCGAAAATGGTGCGCCCGTCAAAGGGAAAGGCTTCTTCCTGCGGATCAAGCACCTGCAAGAGCGCGCCACGCACGCCGCGATCCGCCGCCCGCAGCAGGGCGTCCTCGATCGGGGACAGATCGCCCAGAAAATCGCTGATGAAAAGGGCGCGCGAATGCGGCAGCATGCCCTGCGCCTCGGGTGCGCCATAGTCGGTGGTTTCGTCGTCCTGTGACAACAGTTGCGCCATCTGCATCAATTGCGCCTCACCCCGACGCGGTGGCAGGCGCAAACCTGTCAACCCGACCCTTTCGCCGCCGCGAATCAGCAGGATCGCTGTCGCCAGCCCCAAGGTCCGCGCGCGCGCGGCTTTGCTGGGCAGGTTGTCATGCGACCGGAACGACATGGATGCCGCCTGATCGACCCAAAGGATGATCGACTGGGCAATTTGCCATTCTTTGTCCTGCACGAAATTCACGTCCGACCGCGCCGACCGCCGCCAGTCGATCATGCGGGCCTCGTCATGCGGCTGTGCGGGGCGGTATTGCCAGAATGTATCGCCGGTGCCGGCCCGCCTGCGCCCGTGATCGCCCAGCAGGACTGTCGATGCCAGATGCTCTGCCTCCGCCAGAAGCGGGGGCAGGGGCGCGGCAAGCGCTTCTGCTGTCGATCTCAGGGCAAGCGGTTCAGTCATGCAGCGCTTGCCACTGTCGTGATCTGGTCGGCGACAGTATTGATGACCTTGTGGATGCTTTCACCCCGCGCGCGCGCCGCGAAAGACAGCGCCATGCGGTGTTCCAGCACGGGCACGGCCATCGCGCGCACATCTTCGGCAGAGGGCGCAAGCCGCCCTTCCAGCAGGGCTTGTGCCCGCACGGTCAGCATCAGCGCCTGCGCCGCGCGCGGGCCGGGGCCCCAACTGACGTTCTGGCGGACAATATCAGGGGCATTTGCGTCCGCAGGGCGGCAGGCGCGCACCAGATCAAGGATCATCTCGACGATGTTTTCACCCACGGGCATCCGGCGCAGCAGGGTTTGGGCATCCAGCAATTCCTGCGCGGTAAAGATCTGGCTGGACTTGGCATCAACCGATCCGGTGGTTGCGATCAGGATATCCTTTTCGGTCTGCCGATCAGGGTAGGGCACATCGATCTGAACCAGAAAACGGTCAAGCTGCGCCTCTGGCAGGGGATAGGTACCTTCCTGTTCGATCGGGTTCTGCGTGGCCAGCACATGGAACGGCACACCCAGCGGGCGATGTTGCCCTGCAATCGTTACCTCTTTTTCCTGCATCGCCTGCAGCAGCGCCGATTGCGTCCGCGGGGAGGCGCGGTTAATTTCGTCCGCCATTAAAAGCTGGCAAAAGATCGGGCCTTCGATAAAGCGGAAGTTGCGCTTGCCGTCTTCTGATGTTTCCAGAACCTCGGACCCGAGGATATCCGCAGGCATCAGGTCCGGCGTGAACTGGATACGGTTTCCGTCCAGACCCATCACAGTCGACAGCGTGTCAACCAGCCGCGTCTTGCCCAAGCCTGGCAGCCCGATCAGCACCGCGTGCCCGCCGCAAACCAATGCGGCCAGCGTCAGTTCGACAACCCGTGGCTGGCCGATGAAACGCGCCGAAATACTGGTGCGGGCTTCGCCCAGCTTTGCGCTCAATTCTTCGATCTGAGCGACAAGATCAGCGTCGTTGGCCATGACTTTCCTCCGGTTGGGCTATACTTACATACGAACAGATATTACGATGAACCCCAATGGCAAAAGAAATGACCACACAAAAGATTGTGACCCCATCGCCAGAAAGCCTCGCCAGCAGCGCGCGTGCCGTCCAAAAAGGCGGTTTGCCACCGGTGCATTTGTGGAATCCACCCCATTGCGGTGATATTGACATGCGGATCGCGCGGGATGGCACATGGTTTTACATGGGTACGCCCATCGGGCGGTTTGAGCTGGTCAAACTGTTTTCGACGATTCTGCGCCTTGACGGGGATGATTACGTTCTGGTGACGCCTGTCGAAAAGGTCGGTATCACGGTAGAGGACGCGCCCTTTGTGGCCGTTGACTTCAACCGCCGCGGGGATGGTCTGGAATTTGAAACGAATGTCGGCGACCGGATGATCGCGGGACCCGCGCATCCGATCCGCGTGGAACGCGACCCTGAAACCGGCGAACCGTCGCCCTATGTCTTGGTGCGCAGCAATCTCGAAGCATTGATCGACCGCAAGTCTTTCTACCGTTTGGTCGAACTTGGCGAACACGCCCTGCACGAGGGTGCCGAATGGTTCGGGGTCAGGTCACAAGGCATGTTCTTTCCGATCATTCCGGCGGCCGAGTTGGGTTAGGTCAAAACGGTCCTTCGGAGGCCCAAAGGAACAAAAACAGGCCCCACAAAATCCCTGCTGCAACCATAGACACGCCGATCCAAGTAATGATCGGCCAGTCGTTGTCCATGCCCCAACCGAACATGGTGCCGCCCCCGATGATCAGAAAAAAGGGCATCAACAACCCAACCAAAAACCGTACAAGCCGTTTCATCCTGCCCTCGCGCCTGCTGCACCTCAATTGATAAATAGTTGCATTGATCGCAACTTGCAAAGGAGGGTATGTTTCGGCGCCGCCCACTTGCCCGATTGCCAATGCCAAGCCTGTCGAGGATGTGCCATGCCGAAGTTCTGCGCCAATCTAACCTGGCTCTTTCGGGAGCTGCCCTTTCTGGAGCGGTTCGAGGCTGCAAAAGACGCGGGATTTGACGGGGTTGAGGTGCTGTTTCCTTACGATGTGAACGCCCAAAAGATCGTCAGGGCCTGCGCGCGGCATGATCTTCAGATGGTGCTGATCAACTGCCCGCCACCAAACTATACGGGCGGCCCGCAAGGGTTTGCGGCGGTGCCGGGATTGGAAGAGCGGTTCAAAAAGGACTTTGTCCGCGCTTTGCGTTATGCGCAGACATTGGGCGCGCAACATCTGCATGTGATGGCGGGGACAGCGACAGGGCCAGAGGCAAAAGCGACCATGATCAGCAATCTGCGCTGGGCTGCGGGACAGGCGCCAGAGCAAAGCCTGACCATTGAGCCGATTAATCCCGAATCCATGCCGGGCTATTTCCTGAACGACTTCGGCATGGCGCGCGAGATCATCGAGACCATCGACGCCCCGAACCTACAACTGCAGTTTGACGCTTTCCATGCGGCAAAGATCACAGGCGATGTCTGGGGAACATGGGAGGCCATGCGTGATATCACTGCCCATGTGCAGGTCGCGCAAATGCCGCAGCGAAGCGAACCTGATCAAGGCGAGATCGATTTTCCGGCCTTTTTTGCGCAACTTGACGCGCAGGGTTACGCCGGATGGGTGTCGGGCGAATACAAGCCGCGCAAGACCACGGCGGACGGGCTGGGCTGGATTACGCGGTAAAGGCCTGAGTGATCCTGAAAACATGCTGACATAATGCTGTCAGCAGGGGTATGCTTAAAGCTGTTCATCAACCTCAACCAAGGAGATGAAACATGACTGACCGCGTAATTGTCGCATGGAGCGAAATTCCCGTCACCGATCTGGAAAAGGCTGTCGCCTTTTACAGCACTGTATTTGGCTACGAGATGACCATAGACCATTCCGGCCCCAACCCGATGGCAAATCTGGGGAACACGATGAATTCCGGCGGGGCACACCTTTATCCCGGAACCCCGGCTCCGGACGGGGGCAGTACGATCCATCTGGCTTTGACCGATACACTGGAGGCCGGAATGGCCCGTTGCCAAGCGGCAGGTGGGCAGGTGGTGAGCCCGCCCATTGCCATACCCGCAGGCCGCTTTGCCTATATCAAAGACCTTGACGGCAATTCCATCGGCCTGTTCGAGGCCGCTGCTTGATGCGCAGGGCCGACCGCCTTTTCCAGATCCTGCAATATCTGCGGGGCGGTCGGCTGACCACGGCGGCGCAACTGGCCGAAAAGCTGGAGGTGACACCGCGCACGATTTACCGCGATGTGGCCCATCTGATCGGCGCGGGTGTGCCCATCGAAGGCGAGGCGGGGGTCGGGTACCTGATGCGCGACGGCTATGATCTGCCGCCGCTGATGTTCACCAACGATGAAATCACCGCGCTCGTCGCAGGGGCGCGGATGCTGCAAACATGGGGCGGGACCAGAATGGCGGCAGCGGCCCAAGAGGCGTTGGTCAAGATTGACGCGGTCCTGCCGGAAGAGGCACGCAGACAGGTCGGACAGGTCAATGTGCATGTCATGGGCGGTGACGCGCAGGCCGGGCACTGGCGCGATTATCTGGACCGGTTCGAAGCCGCGTCAGAGGCGCATATCCGGTTGCAAATGACCTATGCAGACGAGGCGGGCAACGGGACCCGGCGGATCGTGCGCCCGCTGGGTGTCTGGTTCTGGGGCAAGGTCTGGACGGCTGTCTGCTGGTGCGAGTTGCGGGACGGATTTCGGATGTTCCGGCTCGACCGGATATCTGATCTTGCGGAACTGGATCGCTATCGCCCCGTCAAGGGACAGACGTTGCGCGCATTCTTTGAAACAGAAGCCTATCGACACTGACACACGGAATTGTTGGGTGGCGGGGCGTCTGTCACGACCTATGTTTGACGAAAGCAAGCACAGGAAAACCTTGAAAATGAAGCGCCGCACATTTTTGTCGACCAGCCTTGCGACACTCGCCACGCCAGTCTTGGCGCAGGTCGACCCCTGGGCGGGGATCGTCGCTGCCGCCCGCAGCCTTGACCAATGCCACGCACTGATGCTGCGCCAATCCGGACAGACCGTCGTGTCCGAAATCTTTCGCGGGCCGGGGCCGTCGCGTGCGGTGCCGATCAAGTCCGTGTCGAAAACCATCGTGGCCGCCTTGACAGGTGCAGCCATTGACCGTGGCGAGCTGGCGTCGGTCGAGGCCACATTGACAGAGGTGGCCCCGCGCCTGATCCCTGCATCCGCCGATCCGCGTGTGGGGGAGATCACAATCGCGGATCTGGTCACGATGCAAGCGGGGCTGGAGCGCACATCGGGTGCAAATTACGGCGGTTGGGTGAGCAGTGGAAATTGGGTCGCCAATGCGCTGAGCCGCCCCTTTGTGGCAGAGCCGGGATCGCGGATGCTCTACTCCACGGGGTCGTTTCATGTGCTCGGCGCGGTCTTGGCCGAAGTGTCCGGACAATCGCTTCTGGCCTTGGCCAGAGGCCGATTGGGGCAACCCCTTGGCATCGACATTCCCGCATGGACCCGTGACCCGCAAGGGCGCTATCTGGGCGGCAATGAAATGGCACTGACACTAGACGCGATGGTGCGCTTTGGCGAAATGTACCGGTTGAACGGCCAATTCGACGGGGTTCAGGTGTTGAGCACGGAGTGGGTGACACAATCGCTACGGCGGCGCACGCAGTCGCTCTTTTCGGGGCTCGATTACGGGTATGGCTGGTTTCTGGGCGAGGCTGCGGGGGTGCGTTATGCGCTGGCGCGCGGGTATGGCGGACAGATCATCTGCGTGGCGCCTGATGTTGCGCTGACCCTTGCATTGACATCAGACCCGACGCGGCCCGCGCGCAGTGGCGGGTATTTCGGCGATCTGCAAAGGTTGATCGAAACACAGATTTTGCCGGTTGCGAAAACGCAGACGGGATGACCGAGCGAGGTCGGGCATAGGGTGGATCGTGATCCACCCTACCTTTCGGCACCCTAGCGCTGCAGGCTTTGCGCAAGGCGCATCAACTGCACCGCTTCGGTCCGGTAGCCAAACGCATCCTCGCCCCGATTGGCCGCAGCCAGCGCGATTGCCTCATCATAGCCCCAACTGCCAAGGTATTCAGGATTGCGCAACAACTGCCCGAACCCTGCCATGGCGGCCGCAAAACGCGCATCTGTCCCCGCAGGGCTGTCGCCCGTAATCGGCATCTCGATCAATTGGCTTTCGGTTGCACCCGGCTCTTTGTAGCGCAGCTTGATGAACCCCAATTCCACGGACACAGCGGCCACTCTATCGGTGCCATAGCGCAGGGGATCACTCAGCTGTGCAGGGCTGCCGACCGGTGTGATCTCGTAAAGTGCGGTCACCCCGTGACCGGCCCCAAGCTCGCCCGCATCGACCGCGTCATTGTTGAAATCTGCGCGGTCAAGTGCGCGTGTTTCATAGCCGATTAGCCTGTATTCGGCCACTTGTGCAGGGTTGAATTCAACCTGTACCTTCACATCACTTGCAATAGGAAAGAGTGCGCCGGAGAGTTGATCCACCAGCACCTTCTGCGCCTCTGACAGTGTGTCGATATAGGCTGCCGAGCCATTGCCGTTCTGGGCCAGTGCCTGCATCGTGGCATCGTCCAGATTGCCCCGTCCAAAGCCCAGAACGCTCAGGTAGGTCCCAGTGTCCCGTTTGCTGGCGATAAAGTCCGTCAGCGTTTCTGGGTCGCTGATCCCCAGATTGAAATCACCGTCGGTGGCAAGAACCACACGGCTTACCTCGCCATCGGCGGCCATCCGATCGGCAACCGCATAAGCCTGTTGCAGCCCCCCCTGACCATTGGTACCGCCGCCCGCGCCAAGCGACTGGAGCGCTTGCAGAATTGTTGTCCTGTCCGAAGCTCCGGTTGGCGCAAGCACTTGGCCCGCGCTGCCCGCATAAGCAACAATCGCAACCTCATCCTGTGGCTGTAACTGGTCCAGCATCAGCCGGAACGACTGTTTGAGCAAAGGCAGTTTTGTCGGGTCATCCATGGACCCCGAGGTGTCGATCAGGAAAACAAGGTTCAGCGGCGGCCTGTCCTCCTGTGCCGGTAGCCGCCCTTGCAAGGCGATATGCACCAAGCGGGTGTCCGGATTCCAAGGGGTCGGGAACGTACTGATCGTCGGGCGGAACGGGGCCTCGCCCGCAGCCGGAGCGGGGGCGTCGTAAGGGAAGTAATTGATCATCTCTTCGATCCGGACGGCCTGCGCAGGCGGCAATGCCCCGCGCAGGAGCGACGACCGGACAAGAGCATAGCTTGCCGTATCCACGTCGATGGAAAAGGTCGAAACGGGGGTCTCAGCGGTGATCCGCAGCGGGTTCGGGGCCGCATGCGCAAAGGCTTCGGTGTCTGGACGGGCAGGGATAAAGCGGGCATCGGCTGGCGGCACCGGTGGTGCAGGCACGATCGTTACCTCATCGGCAACCGCACCAGATAGAGCACCTGACAGAGCATCAGGCTGGGCACTTGCCTGCGGCGGCGTTGCCGGTGCAATCCGCGCTGCGCTGTCGTCACCATAAACCGGTGCCGTGCTTGGGCTGGCCATCGGTGCCACTAACGCGGGTGCAGCGGAGGCCTGACCATCGGTATCTTGCGCATCTGCCGTAGCGTCTGGCGCTGGTTCTGCAACGACCGTTGCGCGGTTATCCAAGCTTTGTGTCTGCTCGCGCGCAGGGGATGGTACCTGAGCGAACTGTGGCAATGCAGGTGCCGGTTCAAGCGCGGACAGCTCCGATCCGGTCTGCGCAGCGACGGCAGGCGCAGGCTCGGTCTGCACGGTGCCAGCGGTGCCGCCCATCTCAGTCACCGTGATTTGCGGGTTTGACGGCGGGCGCAGAAATTCCCGCGCCTGCGGTGTCAGAAACAGAAATCCGCAGGCGACCAGCGCGGTCGTCGTGGTCAGCGCAGTCTTTGATGTCAATGTGTTCAGCATGGTCTTTACTCCTGTCCAAAGGCCCTTTGGCCCGGTTACAGAAGTAGGACGTCCCGTCGTCCGTGATCCTTGGATGGCATCAAAGTTTTTCTGGGCCAGTGCAAGATTTTCAGCCCGCCGCGCCGCATCGGGTCGGGGGGTTGCTGCGTCCATCATCGCCTTGAGGTCGTCGAGTTCGTCATTCATACCGCGTCCTCCTTTTTACTGATTGCGCGGAGCGCTTTTTTGGCTTCTGAGATCCGCCAGCTGACCGTGCCCTCTGACACGCCCAGCACCTCGGCTGCCTGCGCATGGGTCATCTCGGCAAGGACAAGGGCAAGCGTGTCACGCTGGTCTTCGTTCAGTTGCTTCATCGCTGTGGTCAGCCAGTCCAGTTGTGCATTTGTTTCTGCGGTGCCGGCTGTGCGGGTTGTTTCCCAATCACCCCAACCATCCAGAGCCTTCATATAGGTGGCGCGTCTGCGCCTGCGGTCATGGGCGGCATTCACGGCAACGCGGTAAAGCCATGTCGTGACCTTTGCCCGCCCCTGATAACTGGCTAATCGGGCGGGGAGAGCGGCGCAGATGTCTTGGGTCAGGTCTTCGGCGTCTTCACGCACGCCTGTCAGACGAAAGCAAAAGGCAAAAAGCCGCTCGTAGTGCCGGTCAAGCAAGCACGCAAAGGCCGCCGCGTCACCCAAGGCGGCCGCTGTTGCTAAATCCTCATCGCTTGTCATCATGCGCATCACGGTGGTTTGACGCGCGGCACAGGTCAATCCTTGGCATGGCAGGCGATTTTTTCTTCAATTGTGGATTTCGGCGCGCGCGGGAGGGTAAGGTGGATCATGATCCAACTTACTTTTTGCAATCAAACGCTCATGCAGATGTATTTCATCTCCATGTAGTCCTCGATCCCGTGGCGCGATCCTTCACGCCCCAGACCGGACTGCTTGACACCGCCAAACGGGGCCACTTCGGTCGAGATAATGCCCGTGTTCACGCCAACGATGCCATATTCCAAGGCTTCGGCCACCTTGGTCACGCGGCTCAGATCCTTGGCGTAGAAGTAGGAGGCCAGACCAAAAATCGTGTCATTGGCCAAGGCGATCACGTCGTCCTCATCCTCGAATTTGAACAGCGGCGCAAAGGGTCCAAAGGTTTCGTCGGTGCTGACCAGCATGTCTTTGGTGGCATTGGTCACAATCGTGGGTTCAAAAAACTGCCCCCCTAGACTGTGCGGCTTGCCGCCTGTCAGGATTTCACCACCTTTGGACAGCGCATCCGCCAGATGTTCCTGTACCTTGTCCACCGCCGCAGGTTCAATCAGGGGGCCAAGCGTTGTTCCTTCTGTCAAACCGTCGCCCACGCGCAGGTTTTCCACGGCGACTTTCAGCTTTGCTGCGAAGGCGTCATAGACCCCGGCCTGCACGTAAATCCGGTTCGCACAAACGCAGGTCTGGCCGTTGTTGCGGAATTTGCAGGCGATGGCACCGATCACAGCCTCGTCCAGATCGGCATCGTCAAAGACGATGAAGGGCGCGTTCCCGCCCAGCTCCATCGAACATTTCATGACCTGATCGGCCGCCTGTTTCAGCAGGATCCGCCCCACCTCCGTCGAACCGGTGAAGGTCAGCTTGCGGACAATCGGGTTTTCGCAGAATTCCTTTCCCACTTCAGAGGATGACGTCGAGGTCACCACAGAAAGCAGTCCCTTGGGCACGCCCGCCTCTTGGGCGAGCTTGCCCATGGCGAGCGCCGACAGCGGCGTCAGCGAGGCAGGGCGCACCACAAACGCGCAACCGGCGGCAAGTGCAGGGGCAACCTTGCGCGCGATCATTGCGTTGGGAAAGTTCCATGGCGTTATTCCGGCGGCCACACCGATCGGTTGTTTGATCACAGTAATGCGCTTGTCGGCCATATGCCCGGGGATGGTTTCGCCGTAGATCCGTTTGGCCTCTTCCCCGAACCATTCCACAAAGGACGCGCCATAGGCCACTTCGCCCCGCGCCTCGGCTAGTGGTTTGCCCTGCTCTGCGGTCATGATGATGGCAAGGTCTTCTTGATGCTCCATCATCAGGTCGAACCATTTGCGCAGGACTTTGGCCCGCTCTTTTGCTGCAAGGGCGGCCCATGCCTTTTGCGCCTGCTCGGCCGCCTTGATGGCAGCGGCGACTTCGGCACGCGACAGATCCGGCACCTTGGCGATCACATCGCCGCGCGCGGGGTTCGTCACATCGAAAGTCTTGCCTGATGCGGCTTGCACCCATTCACCCGCAACAAAAGCGTCTTGGCAGACAAGATCAGGGCGTGTCAGCATGGATTTGAGATTTGTGGTATGGTCAAGCATGATAGCCTCCCTTTGGTTTCGGCGCTATGTGACCTATGCACAGGAGTGCCGTAAAGGGGGATCTGATGAATTGGGATGACGCGTTCGCCAATAGTGCCCATATTCCGGCGGGGGACAGCTATCCCCAGAAATGGGCGCAAGCTGCCGCGGCATTCAGGAGCGCGCAACTCAGCGAGATTGATCTGCGTTACGGTGAAACCCCGCGCCAGAGGTTCGATCTGTTCCATCCTGCCCGGCTGGCCAAAGGGTTGGTGGTTTTTGTCCATGGCGGATACTGGCTGGAATCCGACAAATCCATGTGGTCGCATCTGGCGGCAGGGCCGCTTGCACATGGCTGGGCTGTTGCAATGCCGTCTTATGACTTGTGTCCTGATGTGCGGATACACCAGATCGGAGAACAGGTCGCGACGGCGATCGCGGTAGCGGCCAGCCGTGTGCCCGGTCCGATCAGGCTTGTGGGCCATTCCGCCGGTGGCCAACTGGTTGCCCGCATGACCGCCCCGCGCCTCGGCGCGCGCTGGCAGGAGCGTGTGGAGCAGGTTGTCCCGATCTCGCCCGTGACTGATCTGGCCCCGCTTATGCACACGACCATGCATGCCGACCTCAGGATTGACCCGTCCGAAGCGCGCGACGAAAGCCCTGTTCATTTGCCCGTCCCAAAGGTGCCGGTCACCGTCTGGGTAGGTGCCACAGAGCGCCCGATCTTTCTGGCGCAGGCGCAAGCGCTTGTCGAAGTCTGGGGCTGCGGGCATGTCGTCGAACCTCAAAAACACCACTTTGATGTTGTGGAAGGGCTGGCTGATCCTGATAGCGCACTGACAATGGCGCTCTTGCGTTAGGTCATGACGACAGGTGAGCTGCAAATGGCGGGCTTTGCTAGACCTAAACCGAATATCAACATATGGTATGTGGAATGGACAAAAGCGCGAATCGCGCAACAGAGGATGGTGTTGGAATGAGTTTTGCACGCGGTTTACTGATCATGCTTGTGTCTGCTGCACTGACCGCATGCGAGAGCAGCGGTGATAAAGGTAGTGTGATCGACGGTGGAATCGACGGGGGCACGCTGCGCGATGGTGTCGCAAATGTCTGGGTTGATCCCGATGGTTGCCAGCACTGGTACATCGACGACGGGATCGAAGGGTATATGTCGCCCCGCTTGAACCGCGACGGAACACCCAAGTGTCAGGATACGCGCGGCACAATCATCCTCAAAGACGGAAGCCTAATGCCAGCAGAGCAAGAACCGACGAATACCTAGCCCGCCAACGCATCTGGCCAATGCTCTGTCGTGACTAGCGCATTGGGCTGAACAGGGCGATTGACGCCGAGCAATCGCGGATCACGTCGCTGCCGCATCTACGAAAGGCAAGATTGCGTGTCATGCAGATGCGCGCTTCCTGAATATAGCCCGATTTGCAGGTGATCGTGATCTGGTCCGCCGTTAGGGCAGGATTGTCGCGCAAGAATGCGGCCTCAATCACTGATGCGGGCAGGGTCACTTCGCGGTCCAGCCTGCGAAAAACTTCTGGCCTGTTGATACGGGCAAATGCCTCTCTGGACAGCGCAAAATAGGCGTCTGGCGACAGCCCCGAACAGACACCGTGTTTGCGCCATTGATGCCACGCCAAACCCGCAGACCCCATGATATCGGCCATTGCAGCGGTGTCGCTGCGGCTGGGCGCGCGTTCGCTTGTCGCGCAGTGCGCGGGATAGCCTTGTTCGTATTGCGGCCAAAGCCCGTGCAAGACCCAACCAAAGTCTGCCGCTCCATCGCATTGCGGGGCGTTGCGCGCGTCACCTTCCAAGGCGCACCAATTGGCCGACCACGAGAGTGAGAGAACATAATAATCGAACACCCCCGCACGGTCCTGTGCCGCGACTGGCGCGGCCAGCAGGCAGAGCAAGGCAAGAAAACGGTTCATTTTGATCTTTCCTATCGGTTTCAGGCTCACTATATAGGCTGCAAGTTCCCCGACAATGCGAACCCGGCCGCCAAAACGGTCTGCCCATGCAAGGGTGCGGGAAAGGCTTGTCTGTTGATAAGATGGAGATGAAAGATGTCCGATAAACCAATCATGGCGAAAGCCACCGCTGTCTGGCTTTGTGATAACACCACGCTGACCTTCAAGCAGATCGCCGACTTCTGCGGCTTTCACGAGTTGGAAGTGCAAGGCATCGCCGATGGTGATGTGGCGATGGGCGTCAAAGGCTTTGATCCGATTGCCAACAACCAGTTGACGCAAGAAGAGATCGACAAGGGCGAAGCCAATCCCGCTCACAAGCTGAAGCTCAAGTATTATGCAGCAGCCGCAGGCGAAGAAAAACGCCGTGGGCCACGCTATACGCCTTTGTCCAAGCGTCAGGACCGTCCGGCATCCATCTACTGGCTGGTCAAGTTTCACCCGGAACTGACCGACGGGCAGATTTCCAAGCTGGTCGGCACAACCAAACCGACGATTCAGGCGATCCGCGAGCGGACCCACTGGAACATCAACAACATCGAACCGATTGATCCCGTGGCACTGGGGCTGTGCAAGCAGTCCGAACTGGACGCCGCTGTACAAAAGGCCAACGCGAAACGTGCCAAGGATGGCGAGGCAATGTCGGATGACGAGCGCCGCAAGCTTGTCAGCACAGAGCAATCGCTGGGGATGGCTGCGGAACCCAAGATGCCGACCGCGATGGCCGGTCTGGAAACATTCAGCCTGTCCGATCCACGCGATGACGAAGAGGAAGATGAAGACAAGCGCGACGTATCTGACGCGGACAGCTTCTTTAACCTGCCGGACGACGACAAAGAAGATTGATCCTGTTTTGATCTGTCGCGGAAAGAGCGCCCCTACGTGGGCGCTTTTTTCTTATGCGGGCCTGCGGGCGACAACAAATCTTGCATGGGTGTTCGCGCCGAAATATCCGGCTTCCACAACGTCAAATCCGGTGCGGCGGAACGCATTCTCCAGCCCGTCCGCGCTGAAAACCAGAACATCAGGCGCTTTGCCGATCAGCTTCATGGCCTTTACCGCCAGAGGGATAAAGCGGTTCATTTCTTTCAGGCAGGCGGTTTTGGAAATGACGTAACCGCCGGGCTTGAGTTGCTCGCGCAGGTGCATCAAAGTCTCGGGCAGGTCATCGACCAGATGCAGGATGCTGAAAGCGCAGATTGCGTCAAAAGGTGCGCCCGCCACCTTCGTCATGATTTCGGATTGCACAAAGCTGACGTTGGAAACCCCCTGTGTTTCGCGTTTGTCCTCGGCAATCGCCAGCATCTGCCCCGACACATCGGTTGCTGTGATGGACTTCACTGATCTGGAGAGGGTCAATGCCGTAGTGCCCGTACCGCACCCGACCTCAAGCAAATTGTCTTGCGCGTGCAGATAGTGCCGCGCGCGGTCAAGCGTGTCCTCGTAGGCCGCCATATCCTTGATCGGGCTGGCCGCATACTTCAGCGCGGCTTTGTCCCAAAACCTAGCCTTGTTCTTCACTACAGTCTCCTTGGCGCGTCATGCGTCTTGGCCACTGGCTACATATACGCAGACAACATAGGAATTGCCAAAAAATGTAGATTTGGCATACAAATATGCATGAATTGGCGCGCAATCTCATTTGACTGGAATCAGGTAAGGGCTTTTCTTGCGACAGCAGAGGAAGGATCGTTAAGTGCGGCGGCCCGTGCGCTGGGCTCGACCCAACCTACGCTGGGCCGTCAGGTGACTGCCTTGGAAGAAGAATTGGGTGTCACCCTGTTCGAAAGGTCGGGCCGCTCATTGGTGATGACGTCTGCCGGTCAGGATTTGCTTGAGCATGTCAAAGCGATGGGGGATGCCGCCAGCCGTATTTCGATGGTGGCCTCTGGACAGTCGCAGGATGTGGCCGGCAAAGTCACCATCACGGCAAGCGAGTTGCTGGCCGCAGGCCTGTTGCCTGCAATCGTTCAGACGTTGCGCACCCAAGCGCCCGGGATCGTGATAGAAGTCGTCGCCTCTGACCGGTTGGAGGACCTTACCCGCCGCGACGCCGATATCGCCATTCGCCATGTCCGCCCCGATCAGCCTGACCTGATTGCCCGCCAATTGACTAATTTCACGGCCAGTTTCTATGCCTCGACCCGCTATATCGCACAATACGGAAGGCCGGAATTTGCCGCTGATGTTGCGGGGCACCTGTTCATTGGTCCGCGCGATACGGTGCAGATGCTCGCTGTCTTGGATGGGATGGGGATTGTGATCGCCCCCGACCAGTTCCGGACAACGTCTGACAGCGGGTTCGTGATGCTGGAGATGATGCGGGCCGGGCTGGGGATCGCCGTTTTGCCCGACGGGGTCTGGCCGGAGGTCGAGGGAGTTGAACGGGTTCTGTGCGGAGTAGCTCCGATTACCTTTCCCGTCTGGCTGGCAACCCACCGCGAGCTTAGGACCAGCAGACGCATCCGCATCGTGTTTGACGCTCTGGCGGCAGGGCTTGCTGGCGTGCACACCGGCCTTAGGGCGTCATGATTGATTGGACAAAGTCGCGCAGGTCGCCTGCATCTGTCTGGCTTGGCTCTGCAAAAACGACAAAAGTTGCCAATGTGTCGATCCGCTGCGGATTTGTGCCCGCTGGCAAGGCCTCAAGATCCGTGATCCAAAGCTCTTTGGCATCGATGTAAACATTTCCCAGGACGCAGTTCCCAAAGCGAGCACGCACTTGGTCACAGATGTCTTGGGCCTGTGTCATGGCGGTGCGCCGTGTTGCGCTGTCATTCGGGGGGAGCAGATCGCCCTCATAGGGTAGTCGTGCAGCAAAGCGGACGAGTTTCCCATTTTGCACCTCAGAAAGATCACCCAGAGGAGCCACAGGCACAAAGTTGAGCTGGCCGCGCAGCTCGATCTTGCCCTGCCGGTTTTCGCGGGCTCCCGAGGAGTGCAGATCGCAGGCGAGCCCGATGCTTTGCACGATATCCTCGCAATAGCGGATCAGGCGGGCAGGTGCCCGTGCCGCAGCATAAAGCAGGGTGTAATCCTCGCGCGGTTCAGTTTCATCCGCAGCGAGCAATTCCTGTAGCGTGACGATTTCGGAAATGGAAACATAGCGCGACGTGGTCAGACTATCGGTCGCGAACATGTCCCTGATATCGGCCCTGTCCCGCAGGAAATCCAGCGGGCTGGAGGGTGGATCGCGTACCTCGGGCAAGTTGGTTTCGCCATTCAGGAACGCCGCGTTGCGCGCAACGGTTTCATTGACCCAGAGGCTCATGTTGATCCCCCAGACATTCAGCGCGATGAATGGCGCCGCAATCACGAGGCCCACAATCACGATCAGGATACGCATGACGGTCATTGGGCAGCCCTCGTCACAACCGCAGGATCAAGCAGGCTGACATCGCCGCCTATCGCTGCCAAGAGCAGATCATTGTGCAAACTGTCGATACGGCTTGTGCGGCTGGCTTTGTCACCGGCAAACACGTGGTCGGCCTGCATGAAGTGGACATCACGGCCTGCCATGACACGGTAGTTTATCGGTTCGAATGGGGCTGGCCCGACAAGGACATGTGCCGCATCGCGCGCGGTGACAAGGTTTGTGCTTGCGTCGACGCCAAGTGTTGCGGTGTACCAGCTATTATAGGCGGCATAGCCATTGGCATAGGTGGACATCTGGTTTTCAAAGAGGACGTTGCCACGTTCTGCTTTGCGTGACCCGATCCATTCGGGCTGTGGATTGCGCCACGGGCGGATCATGCAGGGCCGAATTGTATCATCAGCCCCGAAGCTGTGGGGCGGCACAAAGTCGCTGACAAGCAGAGCCTCGAAACTGGCATTGTCCGGTGGAACAACGAGCCCCGAGAAGCTGGAGGCAATGATGGCGACATGAGCAAGGGTAACATCCGGCGCGGTATGTATGTTCCAGATCACACCTGGTCCAAGGTTTTGCAAGACAAGGTAGATCGGCGCGGCTGTGTCGGTGACAAAGACGTCTAGGCTCGCTTTTTGGCCATTGACGCGGGTATCCGCGACAGTGGCGCTTCCGGACTTGGTCACCGCTTCGATATTTGCCATCAGCCTGTCAGCCAGTTCTTGGTTGGAAAAGGCCGCGACCGGAGCGGACAGCAACGCGTTTTCAATGCGTACATTGACCACCTTTTCCGACGCGAGCGGCCCGCGCAGGTCGCACTGGGCGTTGCGCGCAAAGGGCAGGATCGCGCCAATACGGGTATCATCGGTTGGCAAGGCGACATTGACCGCGATATTGTCCAGCCCAAGCGGTTGGGGGCCCATATGGGCGACAGCAGGCGAGGCATAGACCGGACCCTGATCCGACATCGTAGCAGTCTCATCAAAGGGTTCTTGCGTCGCACTAACGGCGGTGTCGGTGCGGGTCGATGCACCGTCATCCGACTGTGGCGCTGCCAGCCCTGCAACAGCCTCTTTTACGTCAGCGGGGATTGCCTGCCAGCCAAAATAGCCCCCTGTACCAAGTGCTGCGAAAATGACCGCCCAAATAATGCCGTTGCGCAGGCTGTGATTTTCCTGCGGGACGCCATAGGCATCCAGCGGTAGGGATTTAACAGGACGTTGCGGGGCTGACGGCTCTGCTGTGCCGGCCTTTCTTTGCTCGATCCGGCGCAGGCGTTCTGCAAAGTCCTGCTGGCGTTGTTCGTCACTCATCTTGGGAGATTCCATTGCTGTTGCGCGAAGCTACTGCGAGATTGGGGCGCATCCTGTCCGAAGATGTGTCAATATCTTGAAAAAGCGAAAATTCAGAGCGCCTTGCGGGCATTCAGGGCGGCTGTAATCGTGCCATCGTCCAGATAGTCCAGCTCTCCTCCGACCGGAACACCTTGCGCTAGTGATGTCACAGTCATGCCTGGGAGTTGGTCGGCAATATAGTGGGCCGTGGTCTGCCCGTCGATTGTGGCCCCCAACGCAAGAATGACCTCTGTCACTTCTTCGACCTTGATCCGGTCGATCAGTTTGGGAATGCGCAATTCGTCCGGCCCGATGGCATCAAGTGCCGAGAGTGTTCCGCCTAGAACATGGTAGCGGCCTTTGAACACCTGCGCGCGTTCCATCGCCCACAGGTCCGCCACATCTTCGACGACGGCAATCTGCCCCGTGGCCCTTTTTTCTGACTGGCAGATATCACAGATGTCAGTGGTACACAGATTACCGCAGTTCAGGCATTCGCGTACGGTTTGCGCCACGCGCTGCATTGCGTCAGCGAGGGGTAACATCACAAGAGATCGTTTCTTGATCAGGTGCAAGACGGCACGGCGGGCCGAGCGCGGCCCCAGTCCGGGCAATTTCGCCATCAAAGCGATCAGATTTTCGAGGTCTTCTGTGCCGTTTGTCATGCTGCTCTTGCCGCTGCGAACAAATTCCAAGAAATTTGTTCAGGACCCAAGAATTTTCGCGAAAATTCTTCCGCGCTAGAAAGGCAGGTTCATTCCGGGCGGCAATCCCAAACCTTCGGTCAGCTTGCCCATCTCGGCCTGCGCCCGCGCTGTGGCTTTGCTTTGGGCGTCCTTGATGGCGGCCAGGATCAGGTCTTCGACCACTTCCTTGTCATCGCCGTTGAAGATGGACGGATCAATGTCGAGCCCCTTCAGTTCGCCCTTGGCTGTGGCTGTGGCTTTCACCAAACCGGCGCCGCTGACGCCTTCGACGATGATGTTTTCAAGATCTTCCTGCATCTGGGCCATTTTGCCCTGCATCTCTTGGGCCTGTTTCATCATCTTGGCCATATCGCCAAGCCCGCCTAGTCCTTTGAGCATGTCTGATCTCCCGTCATGAGCTGCGCCGCGTGATCGGTGCTGTGTAGAGGACTACACCGATAGCCACGGCCACAGCAACCGTAATGAAAAGTGCAGGGCTGCCCCTGCACCCCTCTGCAAGGGCGGCCTCACGGATGCCGTCGCTATTGCCCCAGCCAGTCGCGACGTAGGTTGCGATGCTCCAACCGACCACGACAATCACGCCGCCCAGTTCGTGGCGAAAACGTACAGCCAGCGCAGTGCCAAGCACCAAGAGCAAAACCAGCGGAGTTTGGAACAGCAAAAGCAATTCGCTTGTCGCGGTCACTGTGTCACCGTCCCAGTCGGGGCGCAGGGCTTCGCAAACCTCGGCCCATGCAGGGGCCGGGCCAAGCACGATGCCGGCAGTCATCAGTCCTCGTCGAAGGGGTCCCATTCTTCATCAACCTCTGGCAGAGCATCCAGCAATGCCTCCTGCGTTTTTTCCGCTTCTGTGCGGATTTCGGTGATCCTGGCCTTTGGGAAGGCGGCAATCACGGCTTGCACCAATGGATGTTGTTCGGCCTCCTGCCGCATTGCATTTTCGGCCGCATCGCGGATTTCGGCGATGGTGGGCGCGCCGCCTTGCGTGACAACCGTGATGGCCCAGCGATTGCCGGTCCATGCTTGCAGGCGTGACCCCAAACGCCCGACAAGGTCAGGTGCTGCGGCGGCAGTCGGATGCACCTCGATCCGGCCCGGTTGGTAGTTGACCAGCCGCAGTCCGGTTTCGACCTCGACCAGCAGTTTCACATCGCGGTGGGCGCGGATCAGCTCAACCACGTCCTCAAAGCGGGCGTAGTGATACAAGGCATCGACAGCCACGGCGACAGCGGATTGCGCGCCCGAGGCCGAAGGGCCGCTTGGCCCCGCGTGGGTCGGTGTCGCCACGTTCCCGATGGCTTGGGTCGTTTGCCCTTGCGGGGCCGGTCTGCCGCCAGATGGTCCACCGGACGGTGGTGTGGCATCCTGCAACTTGCGCACGAGTTCTTCGGGGCTGGGCAGGTCAGCGACATGGGTCAGCCGGATCACGGCCATTTCGGCGGCCATCATCGCATTGGGGGCCATGCCGACCTCTTCCAGCGCCTTGAGCAGCATTTGCCACATGCGTGACAGGACCCGCATCGGCAGCATTGCGGCCATCGCCTGCCCGCGCGTGCGTTCGTCGGGGCTGATCGTGGGGTCTTGGGCGGCTTCCGGCGTGATCTTGACCACGCTGATCCAGTGGCACACTTCGGCCAGATCGCGCAGCACGGCCATCGGGTCTGCCCCGTCCGCATATTGGCCCGACAATTCGGTCAGGGCGCTGGCGGCCTCGCCCTTCAGGATCAGATCAAAAAGGTCCAGCACGCGGCCACGGTCCGCCAGCCCCAGCATGGCACGGACCTGTTCGGCGGTCGTTTCGCCCGCACCGTGGCTGATTGCCTGATCCAGCAGGGATTGCGCATCGCGGGCCGATCCTTCGGCGGCGCGGGTGATCAGCGCCAGCGCCTCGTCGGTAATTTCGGCGCCTTCGGCTGTCGCGATCTTGCGCAGCAGGGCGATCTGTGTTTCCGGTTCGATCCGGCGCAAATCGAAACGCTGGCAGCGTGACAGGACTGTGACCGGCACCTGCCGGATTTCGGTGGTCGCAAAGATGAATTTTACATGCGCCGGTGGTTCTTCCAGCGTCTTTAGCAGCGCGTTAAAGGCGTTCTTGGACAACATGTGCACTTCGTCGATGATGTAGATCTTGAAGCGGGCAGAGGCCGCGCGGTAGTGCACGCTATCGATGATTTCACGGATGTCACCCACGCCGGTCCGCGAGGCGGCGTCCATTTCCATGACATCCACATGGCGGCCCTCCATGATCGCCACACAGTGTTCGCATTGCCCACATGGGTCTGTGGTGGGGCCGCCTTTGCTATCGGGGCCGATGCAGTTCATGCCTTTGGCAATGATACGCGCCGTGGTGGTCTTACCCGTCCCGCGGATGCCCGTCATGATGAAGGCCTGCGCAATCCGGTCTGCCGCAAAGGCATTTTTCAGCGTGCGTACCATGGCATCCTGCCCCACCAGATCGGCAAAGGTTTCGGGCCGGTATTTCCGGGCGAGCACTTGATAGGCGGGTTGGTCAGTCATGGCGGCCTTTGCGCAGGATTCGGGCGTTTCAGCAGACTAGGTGCTGCGCCGGTGAAGGTCTACCTTATCAAACGCAGGTCGGCAGAAGGAAGTGTGCCATTTGCGACCTTGCGCAAGCCTGCGCAACCCGTGCAACCTGTCCAAAGAAGCGCGCAATGTTGATGCAAAGAAAGCAAGAGCACCATGCAAGAGTTCGTTATTCACAGCCTGCGTGCTGGTGGCGGGGAGCTTGCACTCTCACCGCTGCCCGGTCGCACCCGTCATTATTATGCGGATTGGCTGCGGCTGATGGAATGGCGCCCTGATCTGGTGGTGTCCATGACAGTGCAGGCCGAAATGGACCGCAAAGGGGCGGGCACCTTGGGCGCGGACCTTGCCAACGCGCGGGTGGCGTGGGTGCATGTGCCAGTTGCGGATTTTGGTGTGCCCCAAGATCTTGACTGGCCGCGCGTGCGCGATCAGGCACTGGATGTGCTTGCGCGGCAAGGGCGGGTTCTGGTCCATTGTTTTGGCGGTTGCGGGCGGTCTGGCATGATGATGCTGCGCCTGATGATCGCGGCAGGCGAGGCACCGGATGCCGCCCTTGCGCGGTTGCGGGGCATCCGGCCCTGTGCTGTTGAAACGGATGCCCA
>CAYGMX010000011.1:0-22588 GCA_964351055.1 uncultured Loktanella sp.
TCAAATCATCCGTACCGAGGTCTTGTCGGAGATTTCCCAAAGCACATTTTCTATGAACGTTGCGTGGGATATCATTGCCGCGCGCGGCGGGCTTTACGGGTCCGTCTATGGCGGGCAATGGTGTGATGTCGGGCAACCGTCAAGCATCCCGCTGGCAGAGGCAATGATCAATGTTTGAACCCAGCACGACGCCGCGCATTTTTGCCATGGCACCCGGCGTGGATTTCGCACAAAGCCTTGTTGCAGGACTTGTGGATCGCGGATCAGACTTGCCGCCAACAGATTGGGCGCGCGTCGAAATATACGTCAACACCACGCGTATGCAGCGGCGGATCAGAGCCGTCTTTGACAATGGCCCGCCCCGGCTCTTGCCCCGGATCAGGCTGATCACCGATCTGGCCTCTGACCCCGTATCGCTTGATCTACCGCCTGCTGTATCGCCGTTGCAGCGCAGGTTGGAGTTATCGCAATTCATTGCCAAGCTGCTGGACAAGGAACCTGATCTGGCGCCACGGTCTGCCCTTTATGATCTGTCCGACAGTCTGGCCAAACTGATGGATGAAATGCAGGGCGAAGGCGTCAGCCCCGACGCGATTACACAACTTGATGTGACAGACCAATCCGGCCACTGGCAGCGCGCTCTGCGGTTCGTATCCATCATCGCCCCATACTTTGGCAAAGGAAATGAACCGCCCGACAAGGAAGCCAGACAACGCATGGTGATCGAGGCTCTTGCGGCACGTTGGGTCGACACGCCACCTGCACACCCCGTTATTGTTGCCGGTTCAACAGGGTCGCGGGGGGCGACCGCGCTGTTCATGCAGGCCGTAGCGAAGCTGCCGCAAGGCGCGATCATCTTGCCGGGCTATGATTTCGACATGCCCGGACACGTCTGGGATGCGATGGATGACGACATGACCGCCGAAGATCATCCACAGTACCGCTTTCGGCGGCTGATGGACGTGATCGGTTTTGACCACAAAGAGGTGCGGCCATGGACCAACCATGCGCCCGCCCATCCCGCGCGCAATGCCCTGATTTCGCTGTCGCTGCGCCCAGCGCCTGTGACCCACCAATGGCTGGAAGAGGGGCCAAAGCTGGGCGATCTGCGGCTGGCGACAGAGGGGCTGACACTGGTCGAGGCAAACTCGCCCCGTGCCGAAGCGGAAACGATCGCGCTGCGTTTGCGTCAGGCCGCACAAGACGGGATTACCGCCGCACTGATTTCACCTGACCGGATGCTGACCCGCCAAGTCACTGCGGCGCTGGACCGCTGGGGCATCAAACCCGATGATAGTGCCGGAACGCCTTTGGCGCTTTCACCGCCGGGGCGGTTCTTGCGGCATGTGGCAGACCTATTCGGCAAGCCCTTGACCGGCGAGGCCTTACTGACGCTCCTGAAGCATCCGCTTTGCCATTCAAATCACCCCAAACGGGGCAACCATCTGCGCCATACGCGCGAGCTTGAACTGCATCTGCGGCGCTTTGGCCCGCCATTCCCACAGGCCGATGATCTTCTGACTTGGGCCAAAGAGGGGGCGGGGCGCGAAAGCTGGGCGCGTTGGCTTGCCGATCTGGTTTCGGGCCCCGCACATACCGGCACTCTGGCCCTCGCGCCTTTTGTCGAACAGCATCTTGCCTTGGCCGAAAAGCTCAGCGCGGGTCCAGATGCCGCCGGAACCGGCGGGCTTTGGGATGCGGCGGCTGGTCGTGAAGCGCGCAAACTCTGCGACACCCTACAGCAGGTCGCAGAGGCGGGGGGGCAGATGCAACCGCGCGATTATGCCGCCCTTTTTGGTGCCATCATCAGTGAAGGTGTCGTGCGTGACCGCGATGCAGGCCACCCGCATATCCTGATCTGGGGCACGCTGGAGGCGCGTGTGCAAGGGGCTGATCTGACCATTCTTGGCGGCATGAACGATGGTGTCTGGCCTGAGGCCCCTCCGCCTGATCCTTGGCTGAACCGTGTGATGCGGGCCAAGGCTGGCCTGTTGTTGCCGGAGCGCCGCATCGGCCTGTCGGCCCATGATTACCAGCAAGCCATCGCAGGACGCGAGGTCTGGATCACGCGGGCAAAACGGTCGGCTGATGCAGAAACCGTGCCGTCGCGCTGGCTGAACCGTTTGACCAATTTGCTAAGGGGGCTGCCTGATCAAAAGGGTGATGTCGCCCTTGCAGAGATGCAAGCCAAAGGCGACCACTGGAGCGCCATGGCGGCGGCACTTTCCACCCCCACACAGCAGGTTGCACCCGAACCGCGCCCGTCGCCGTGCCCGCCTTTGGAGGCACGGCCAGATAAACTCTCGGTCACGCAGATCAAGACACTGATCCGCGACCCATTCGCGATTTACGCACGCAAGACGCTAAAGCTCGAGGCACTTGACCCGCTCGTGCCTACCGCCGATGCACCGCTGCGGGGCAATATCGTTCACAGCATCCTTGAGGCATTCATCGGGGGCGGATACAGGCCGGATGATCACGCGATGCTGATGCGGATCGCAGAAGATAAATTCCTGCTGGATTGCCCTTGGCCGACGGTCCGCGCCCAATGGTTGGCGCGGATGAGCCGCTCTGCCGGTCAATTCCTTGCAGACGAAGCTGAAAGACAGGCGAAAGCGGTCAGTCGCATCCTTGAAGCTTATGGCGAAATCGTTGTGGCGCCTTCCGGCGTTTTGCTGACGTGCAAGGCTGACAGGATTGACCTGACCGAGGCGGGTACAGCCCTGATCTATGATTACAAGACCGGCATTGTCCCAACGGTTCGCCAGCAGGAAAACTTTGACAAACAGCTTCTGCTGGAAAGCGCCATGGTCGAACGGGGGGCGTTTGAAAAGGTGGGTATAAAGCAGGTTGAGAGCGCGAGTTTCATCGGTGTCAACGCGGCGATGAAGAATGTTCCCGCCCCGTTGCTGAAACAGCCGCCAGACCTGGTTTGGGCAGAGTTAGAGACACTTTTTGCGCATTGGCAAGCGCCCGAGCGCGGCTATACGGCCCGCCTTGCGCTATTTCTGAGAACGGACCAGAGCGACTATGACCACCTGTCCCGATATGGCGAATGGGACACCCATGAACCCCCCGTTGCGCAGGTGCTCAGGTGATCCGGGATGAAGCAACCCAGCGGCAGGTCGAAGCCGCCGACCCGAACACATCGACATGGCTGTCTGCCAATGCCGGGTCAGGAAAAACCCGTGTCCTGACGGACCGTGTGGCGCGCCTCTTGCTTGAGGATGTTTCTCCGCAGAATATCCTTTGCCTGACATATACCAAAGCTGCCGCTGCAGAGATGCAGAACAGGCTGTTCCAACGGCTTGGCGCTTGGGCGATGATGTCGGATGATGCTTTGCGCACTGCGCTTCAGGGGCTTGGTGTTGACCGGCGCATTGATGCAGCGCGGCTAGGACAGGCCCGCACGCTCTTTGCCCGCGCCATCGAAACGCCCGGTGGTCTGAAAATCCAGACGATCCATTCTTTTTGCGCTGGTGTCCTGCGCCGCTTCCCGCTGGAGGCGCAGGTCAGTCCGCAATTCCGCGAGATGGAAGACCGCGCAGCAGAGCTTTTGCGGGCAGAGGTTGTTGACGCGATGGTCACGGGACCAGATGCGCAGGTCGTACACAGCATGTTGGCCCATTTTACGGGTGATGATCTGGCGAAATTCACGGCCGAAGTCGCGCGCAACGAAGATTATTTCAAATCTCCGCTGGATCACACTGCTTTGCGACAAACGCTGGACCTTCCTGCTGGTCTTTCGCTGCAAAGGCTGGTGGACGACCTCTTTGACCCCGAATTGTTGTCCCGGTTTGCCGTGGCCTGTGCTGCTGGGTCGTCAAATGACGTCAAGGTCGCGGATGCATTGGGTTCGATCCTTGTTGGACAGCCAACACCGGATCGTATCCTGACATGTCTTGAAAATGTCTTTCTGACCGGCAGCGGTGCGAATGCACCATTCACCGCCAAGACCGGCAGTCTGCCCACCAAGAGCACGCGGTCCGCAAACCCTGATCTGATGGCAGAGATTGAACCCCTGATGGGCCAGATTGAGCATATGCGCCCGCTGCATCTGGGCCTTTTGGCCTATGAAAGAACGGTCGCGCTATATGATTTCGCTCAGGTCTTTATCCCTGCCTATGAGGAACGCAAGCTTGCGATGGGGGCGCTGGATTTCGATGATCTCATCCGCAAGACCAAGGCGCTTTTGACAGACCGGAATGTGGCGCAATGGGTCCTTTTCCGGCTGGACGGCGGGATTGATCATATCCTTGTCGACGAAGCACAGGACACCAGCCCCACCCAATGGGCTGTGATTGAATGTCTGACACAAGAATTCGCGACCGGCGAAGGTGCGCGATCCGACCGCGCGCGGACTGTCTTTGTGGTGGGCGACAAGAAACAATCAATCTATTCGTTTCAAGGTGCCGATCCCGCAGCTTTTGACCGGATGCAAAAACACTTCCGCGATGCCCATGCAGCGATTGATAAGCCTTTCGAGGTGACTTCTTTGGATCATTCTTTCCGGTCGTCCGAGGCTATCCTGTCTGTGGTCGATGCCACCTTTTCCGGACCACGCGGTGCGGGCATGGATGACCGCCTGAGCCACATTGCATTCAAGGAGAATATGCCCGGCCGTGTCGATCTTTGGCCGGTAGTCGAAAAAGCGAGCGTCGAAGACACCCGCGATTGGTACCGACCCGTCGATGAGCCCAGCGCTACCGATCACACGATTCTGATGGCCCAGCGCGTCGCAGAAAAGATCGCGTTCATGATCCAGAACGAGACTATTCCCGAAGAAGTCGGTCATTCAGGCAAATTCATCCGCAGGCCGATCACAGAGGGCGATTTTCTGATTCTCGTGCAACGCCGTTCCGACCTTTTTGCCGAAATCATCCGCGCGTGTAAGGTCGCCAACCTCAAGATCGCCGGTGCAGACCGGCTGCGCGTCGGGGCAGAGCTTGCGGTCAAGGACCTTGCTGCTTTGCTCAGCTTTCTTGCCTTGCCAGAGGATAGTCTTTCGCTTGCTGCCGCCTTGCGTTCGCCCCTTTTCGGCTGGACCGAACAGCAGCTTTTCAGCTTGGCGCACTACCGCGCCGACAAATCCCATTTGTGGGAAGCTCTGCGCGGGTCGAAGGAAACAGCGACCCTTGGCGTGCTTGATGATCTGAGGGGAAATGCGGATTTCCTGCGCCCCTATGACCTGATCGAGCGCATCCTGACGCGGCACGATGGCCGCCGGAAACTTCTGGCGCGACTGGGGCCAGAAGCCGAGGACGGGATTGATGCGCTGCTGTCGCAGGCGCTGGCCTACGAAAGCACAGGCGTGCCAAGCCTGACAGGATTCCTGACATGGATGCAAACCGATGATCTGGAGGTAAAACGCCAGATGGAGGCCCAAGGCGACCGTATCAGGGTGATGACCGTCCATGGCGCCAAGGGGTTAGAGGCCCCCATCGTTATCCTGCCCGATGCCGCCAAGCGCAATATTCAGGTTAATCAGGAAATGCTGCCTGCTGGTAATCATCTGATATGGAAAACGCCTGCCCCTTCTTCACCGCCTGCGGTGACTGATCTGCGCGAGGATGTGATCGCGCGGCAGGCCCAAGAACGGCTCCGCCTGCTTTACGTTGCGATGACCCGCGCCGAAAAATGGCTGATCGTCGGCGCTGCGGGGGACGTGGGCGAGGGGGATGCAAGCTGGTATAACATCGTACAGGACGGAATGGATCAGCGGGGCGCATTTGATGCAATGCTGGGCGACATGCCGATCCGGCGGGTTGCCGCTTTGGATTGGGATGCTCCCGATCTGGTAAAGCCGCACCCGCGCAAGGAAACCGCGCCCACCCCGCCGGCGTTTGGCGAATTGCCTTTGCCGCATGTGACAAAAACGATTTCTCCTTCCGAATTGCCAGGCGCAAAGACGATGCCGGGTGATGCAGCCGTTGACGACACCGAGGATGCCATGGAGCGGGGAACCCTGATCCATCGTTTGCTTGAACATCTTCCCTTGGCGGAACCGGCAGATCGGATGGCCCTTGGTCAAACCCTCGCAGGCCCCGGCAATGCCGATCTGGTAAAAGACCTGACCAGCCTGATCGCACAGCCTGATCTTGAATGGCTTTGGGTCCCCGATGCATTGACAGAAGTGGGTATCACTGCCGATCTTTCAGGGTTCGGGCGGGTTCATGGCGCTATTGACCGGCTGATTATCACTTCTCAGAAGATCACGATCATTGATTATAAGTCGAACCAGATTGTTCCAGCGACCCCTGCCGAGACTCCCCTAGGTTTGCAGCGCCAGCTTGCGGTTTACCAACTGGCACTCCGGCAGATCTATCCGGACACCGTGATCGAGGCGGCGATACTTTGGACACACAGCGGGACGCTGACCTATTTGCCTGATGAACTTCTTCACGAAGCACTGAACACGATAGCTACGCCTTGACCATTCGGGCGCGGCTACTTACGTTCGGCCTCCAATGATTTTTCGCCAAGGAGTAACCTGATGGCAACCGTAGCAGTCACCGATGCAACCTTTGACGCCGAAGTGCGCCAGTCCGATATTCCCGTTGTTGTCGATTTTTGGGCAGAATGGTGCGGCCCTTGCAAACAGATCGGCCCCGCACTTGAAGAGCTTTCCGCAGAGATGGCGGGCCGCGTGAAGATCGTCAAAGTCAACGTTGACGAAAACCCGAATTCTCCGGCGCAAATGGGCGTGCGCGGTATTCCTGCATTGTTCGTTTTCAAGAATGGCGAAGTCGTGTCCAACAAAGCGGGCGCTGCGCCAAAGGCCGCTATTCAAGGCTGGATCGAAGATTCGATCTGATCGAGACGAAGGTTTCTTCATAAGGGCGTCCCATGAGGGGCGCCCTTTTCTTTTCACACAGGCCAACCGTGATTGCGCAAGGTGGTCCTGATTTTCTTTTTTGCCTCTGGCCGTCCTGCGTTGATGGCGCGCAATTGCAGGAACCAATAAAGATATGCCGCGTAATCGGGCCGGTGCCCGAGAATGCTGTCAAACGCCTGTTCGGCACCGATCTGTTCCACATTCAACGCGATATGATGAAAGTCGGACTTTCCGAACAGGATGGCAGGCTTGGCAAAGAAATAGCCCTTGAATGCAACGCCCGAGTTCTGGGTCACAACATAGTCGCAGGTCTGCAAATAGTCGTCCGCACTGCCATCTTTCACAGACAACCGATCATATGTCAGAACAAGTTTTTTCAGCGCCCTGCGTTCTTCTGCGCTGTAATTCTCGGAAGGGTGTAGCGTGGCGATGACGCGCCGTTTTGTATCGTGTTCTAACGTTGCCCTGATCATGTCCAAAGGACTGCAGGACTGGAACGATCTTTGACGCAAAAGCTGGCCTTGAAGCGGAACGTAAATGAAACCGTCCTTGCTTGCATCCTTTGGGGTGTCATCAAACAGTCTTTGCCGCCAGAACCGGTAAAAGTTGAGCGCCTTGCGCAGATCCACCGACGCCGGTTGAAACCTGTCCAATGCAACGGGCCAGTTCCAGCGTTCGGCTTGTTTTTCGATGTGCCAGAAAGGGTAGATGTAAGTTTTCCGAAAGGTCAGGCCGCGTGCATTCGGCGGTGGGTCCATCAGGAACAACCCGCGCCCCGGTCGCGCCACCGCGCGTAGCCTTGCCAGATCGTCATCATCATCAAAAGCGACCGTCAGGTCAGCCTCGTCCAGCACTTCGCTGACCTTGTTGATAAAGTTGTGGTTGCCGCGCTCTGCCTGATTGCGCAGTTGGGGGTGCAGATAAAACGTGACGGTATCGGATGCAGCCATGATGCAGACGCTAGCGCCAGCGTGAAACAGGAACAACCCGTTCGGGGTTGTTTGCCACATCTTGCCCCGCCATATATGCAGGAACGCGCAAGGAGCAAACGATGGCAAAAGAAGAATTTCCCGGCTGGCACGGCACAACGATCATCGGTGTCCGCAAGGGCGGGCAAGTTGTCATCGCTGGCGACGGTCAGGTCAGCCTTGGGCAGACGGTCATCAAGGGGACGGCCCGCAAGGTGCGGCGCCTGTCACCGGGCGGTCAGGATGTTGTCTGCGGTTTTGCGGGATCGACGGCTGATGCCTTTACCTTGCTTGAGCGGCTGGAAAAAAAGCTTGAAGCGACACCCGGACAGCTTGCCCGCGCCTCGGTCGAACTGGCGAAGGACTGGCGCACAGACAAATACCTGCAAAAGCTTGAAGCGATGCTGATCGTCAGCGACGGGTCCGAGCTTCTTATCATCACCGGTGCGGGTGATGTGCTGGAACCCGAACACGATATCGCCGCCATCGGGTCAGGCGGGAACTATGCACTTGCTGCAGGAAGGGCGCTGATGACAAGTGACCTGACCGCTGAAGACATCGCGCGTCGGGCGATGGCGATTGCCGCAGATATCTGCGTTTACACAAACGGCAACCTGACCGTCGAAACCATTCAAAGGGCCTGATGGCATGATTGAACGTGACGATCTCAGAGCAGCGGTCGGAAGTGGCCTGATTACTGAAAAGCAGGCCGCCGGTCTGATCACCCTGTCAGACAGTCGCCGTGGCGCGCGTGAAAACCTGAACCCGGGTGATGAACCTTTCGAACTGTTTAAAGGGTTCAACGAGATATTTATCGTGATCGGCTTGCTGATCCTGTCGACGGGGTGGTGGGGTGTCGTCACTTTGGCCTTGGGCGACAGTGTCGTGAACCTTCAAAACTTTGCCACAGTTGTCACCTTGATTGGGGGCGTGCTTTTGTGGGCTTTGTCAGAGTATTTTGTGCGCAAGAGGCGGATGGTCGCCCCAGCGATTGCCCTGTCGGTCATGTTTGCGACCAACGCCGGATTTGGTTTCACAGCTGCGCTTTCGGAACCCTTCATGGTTGCGCAGAATGACTTTAGCAGTGTTCCCTTTCCGCTCCTGCTCGCGACGCTTTCGCTCTTGGTGTATTGGTGGCGCTTCCGTGTGCCTTTTGCCATGGCAATGATCGCGGTCGGCCTTTTTGCAATCGCTATCGTCTTTACCGCCAGCCGTGGCGGGCGCGTTGAAGATATCAGCGACCTGTTCCTGCTATCCGCTGACGGACCATTTGCATGGATCACCCTTGCGCTTGGCATTCTGGTTTTTGCCGTCGCAATGATGTTCGACATGAGCGATCCGCATCGGGTGACCCGCAGGTCCGCCAACGGGTTCTGGCTGCATGTTGTTGCGGCCCCCGCATTGGTCAACACCGTGGCGCTTTCGCTTCTGGATCAGGACAGCAATAATTCGAACCTGATCCTGCTTGGGCTTCTGGCCATGTTCGCCATCGTCGCTATTGTCATAGATCGCCGGTCGTTCCTGATTGCAGCCATCGGGTATATCGTGGCCTTGGCAGCAACCGTGTTCGAGGGTGATGGCGCGGCCCTCACTGTGCTGGTTCTTGGTGTCGTACTCTTGCTTCTTGGCGCATTCTGGGAACGCATCCGCGCGCGTATCTTGCAGATGATGCCCAGCTTTATGCCGCTTCATCGCCTTCCTCCTTCCCAATTCTAGGGCCCCATAAAGGACCATCATGACAGACCTGACCCCCCGCGAAATCGTATCGGAACTGGATCGGTACATCATCGGCCAGAACGACGCCAAACGCGCCGTTGCCGTGGCGCTACGCAACCGCTGGCGGCGCAAGCAGTTGGGTGATGACCTGCGTGATGAGGTGTACCCAAAGAATATCCTGATGATCGGCCCCACCGGTGTGGGCAAGACCGAAATCTCGCGCCGTCTGGCAAAGCTCGCGCGGGCACCCTTTATCAAGGTCGAGGCTACGAAGTTTACCGAAGTAGGTTATGTGGGCCGCGATGTTGAACAGATCGTGCGCGATCTGGTGGACACAGCGATCCTTGATACGCGCGAACATATGCGCGAGGACGTCAAGACAAAGGCGCGCGAGGCCGCAGAAGAACGGGTCATTACCGCTGTTGCGGGGTCTGACGCCCGTGAAGGCACCCGCGAGATGTTCCGCAAGAAACTGAAATCAGGCGATCTGGACAACACAGTCATCGAACTCGAACTTGCGGATACATCAAATCCCATGGGCGGTTTTGAAATCCCCGGACAGCCCGGTGGCATGGGCGGGATGATGAACCTTGGTGATCTGTTCGGCAAGGCGATGGGCGCCCGCACTGTCAAGAAACAGATGACTGTCGCAGAAAGCTATGACGCGCTGATCGCGGACGAGGCTGACAAGCTGTTGGACGATGAAACAGTGACCAAGGCAGCACTTGAAGCGGTCGAACAGAACGGGATCGTCTTTCTGGATGAAATCGACAAGGTTTGCGCCCGCGCCGATGCCCGTGGTGCGGACGTGTCACGTGAAGGCGTGCAGCGGGATTTGCTGCCGCTGATCGAAGGCACGACCGTTTCCACCAAACACGGGCCGATCAAGACGGACCACATCCTGTTCATTGCATCAGGGGCGTTTCATGTCGCCAAACCTTCGGACCTTTTGCCGGAATTGCAGGGTCGCCTGCCGATCCGCGTGGAATTGCGCGCACTGACCGAAGACGATTTTGTGCGCATCCTGACCGAGACCGACAATGCGCTGACGCTGCAGTATACCGCCTTGATGAAAACCGAAGACGTGACTGTAACCTTCACACCGGAGGGGATCAAAGCGCTTGCCAAGATCGCCGCCGAGGTGAACGAGGCTGTCGAAAATATCGGTGCCCGCAGGCTTTATACGGTGATGGAGCGGGTCTTCGAGGACCTGTCTTTCAATGCTCCGGATCGCGGCGGCGAAAAGATCTCTGTCGATGCCGCCTTTGTCGAAAAGCATCTGGGCGAACTGTCACGGTCCACGGATATCAGCCGCTATGTGCTGTGATCCAAAGCGGAAAATGACAACGCTGCGCAAATAGCGCTTTCCCCTGCCGCGATCCCGGATCATCTAGGGCGAATGAGTACGCCCACAGGATACCTCCGCTTTATTCGCGAGAACCTGCCCTTTTTGGCAACGGGTGCCTTGCTGTCGTTTCTGTCCAGCTTTGGACAAACCTTCTTTATCTCGATCTTTGGCGGGGAAATCCGCGAGGCTTACGGGCTGTCCAATGGTGATTGGGGGCTGATCTATATGATCGGCACGGGCGCATCGGCGGTTTTGATGGTCTTTGCCGGGGGATTGGCTGACAGGTTTCGGGTGCGCACACTTGGCATAGTCGTTGTTCTGTTGCTTGCTTCTGCCTGCCTGTTCATGGCTTTTAACATCGTCGCGGCCTTGCTGCCTCTTGTGATTTTCGCGCTCCGGTTTACAGGCCAAGGCATGACGACCCATGTGTCCACTGTTGCAATGGCCCGTTGGTTTGTGGCGACGCGCGGGCGCGCGCTTGCTGTCGCATCATTTGGTTTCATGTTGGGCGAAGCGACCTTGCCACTCACCATGGTCTGGCTGAAATCTTTCGTTGAATGGCGGACACTTTGGGTGTGTTTTGCGCTGTTCTGCGTCTTGGCCTGCTTTGTCCTGTACCGGCTTTTGCGGCTGGAACGCACGCCGCAATCCATGGCCGCAATGGAACAGTCGGCAGGCATGTTCGGTAAACACTGGACCCGCAGAGAGGCGCTCCGCCATCCCCTGTTCTGGGCCATGGTGCCTGCGGTGATGTCTTTTTCGGGGTTCGGCACCGCGTTCTGGTTTCATCAGGTCCACTTTGCAGAAATCAAAGGCTGGTCGCACCTCGCACTGGTATCGGTCTTTCCGTTGGGGACATTTGCGCTGGCTTTTTCGACCATCGGGTATGGCTGGGCGATTGACCGTTTCGGGGCGACTCGGCTTTTGCCGATCTATCTGATCCCGCTTGTGGTCGCTTTTGTTCTGCATTGGTATGCACCGTCTTTGGGATGGACCGCTTTCGCTGTGGTCCTCATGGGCGTAGCAGGGGGCGGGCAAGCGACTTTGCTGAACGCCTGTTGGGCGGAGTTCTATGGTACGCGCCACATTGGGGCGATCAAATCTGCGGCCGCCGCACTGATGGTTCTGGGGTCTGCGATAGGCCCCGGTCTGAGCGGCTGGCTGATTGACATCGGTGTTGGGTTTGAGGTGCAGCAACTAGGCTATGCCGCTGTATTTGCCTTCGCAGCTTTGATCCTGATCATCCCCACGCAGCGGGCACGCCAAGCCCTAGCGCGTCCGGCGTAGATAGACATAATAGGCACCATGCCCCCCGTGTTTCAGGTGGGCCGGAGTGACTTGCAGGATTGCCTGCGCCAAAGGCGGCAAGGCCAACCATAGCGGCACTTGATGTCGCAGAACTCCGTGGCGTGTTGGTATGGGCCCGCCATCGTCGCGATCCTTGCCTTTGCCGGTGATCACCAAAACCAAGCGACGCCCCACAGCTTGCGACCCCAGGATGAATGAAAGCAACTCAGGATGGGCCTCGGCGAGGGTCATTCCGTGTAGGTCGATCCGTGCCTCGGGCTTGATCTTGCCCCGCTTCATTTTGCCAAACGACTTGTTGTCCATATTTACGGGTGCCGCCGCAAGGCGATCAACCAGCGGGCGCATGACGTCATGCTGGCGACCGATGCTAGCCCTTTGGCCCACACGAAAATCAGGCAATGGTTCGGGGGCGATCGGTCTTTTCTTGGGTGTCGCAGGCATGATCTTGTCTGGACGCGGAGCATCGCGCTCTGGATGCAATGGGGTTGCACGTTCTGCGACCCGATCCCAAAGGGCACGTTCTTCTGGGGAAAGATGCCGTGGCTTGCGCATCAGTTTGACCCTTTCGTCAAACCGGCCGCTTGCGCATTTGGCAGCAAGACAACGATCCGGCCACCATCCTTGATCTGGCCTGCGGCTTGACCTGCGGCTTGACCGGTTCCAAAGAAGATATCCGCACGCTGTGCGCCTTTGATCGCAGAGCCGGTATCTTGGGCGATCATCAAGCGGTGCATCGGCGCTGCGCCTGACTTTTCGATCCACACCGGCACACCAAGGGGTATGAAATCAGGATCTACCGCAATGGACCGGCCCGCCGTGATCGACCGGTTCATGGCGCCAAGCGGTCCTTGATCGGCTGGCACCTCACTGACCTCGCGAAAGAAAACGTAGCTTTTGTTTTCCCACAAGAGGGCGCGCCCCGCATCTGCGTTGTCTCGCACCCAATTGCCAATCGCAACGGCCGAGATGTTTATTGGATCGATGTGGCCCTGCGAGACCAGGACCTTACCAATCGAGGTATATGGGTGCCCGTTTTTTGCGCCAAACCCAACACGCATCACGCTGCCATCAGGAAGCTTGATCCTGCCAGAGCCTTGCACCTGCAAAAAGAAAACTTCCACCGGATCTGCCAGCCACGCCAGTTCCAAACCTTTGTTTGCCAATACCTGATTTTCTTCGATTGCGCGGCGGGTGTGAAAGGGTTGATCGGGAACAAGGTTATCGGGGATCGCATAAAGCGGGTAACGAAAGGTTGCTGTCGGTTCGCGCGATCCCGACAGTTCCGGCTCAAAATAACCGGTGAAAAGCATTGGGTTTCCGTCTTCGATCAACACGGGGCGAAAATGCGCTTCAAAGTAAAGGCGCGGATCAACCGTGGTGTTGGCGGGGTCAGGCAGATCAGGCTGGTTAGACTTCGTGGTGCGAAACACGTCGAGCGCGGTGCGATGATCGTCATCGCACCACCCCAAAAGGTCATTGAATTCAAGCTCTGTGTAGGTCGGTTTGGCCATCGCTTTGCCTGTCGGTGTAGTGAAAGGCCGGGACTGCCAAACCAGCCTCTATTTATTCGCCAGTAGCAACAAGCCGCCAGTTCGGATCGCCTGCATCCATTATGCGCGCAAAAGTCCACGTGTCTTTCTGGCGCTTGATCTCTTTATCGCTGCCCTCGATCACGTCACCCGCGTTGTCGCGCACAATCGATGTCATCTCGCTCTTGAACCGGACAGTGACTTCACCCTCTTTCGAGGTTTCATCAAATGTTGCTTCGGTCAGGGTCATGTCGCTGATGCCGATGATTTTCGCATCAATCGTCAGACCTTTGCGCTGACGTTCATCCACTACGGAAGCGAATGCTTCATAAACATCTTCCGAGATGAAAGGCACGATGCTGTCAAGATCACCGTTTTCAAAAGCCATCAGGATCATTTCATAAGCGCCACGCGCGCCGCCAAGAAATTCGCTGACATTGAAGGATGGATCAATACGCTTCATCGCAGCCAAGGCTTTGGCAGAAGCTGAGCCCTCTTCCACGTGGTCTGTGATATCCAGATCAGGACCGCCTTCAATGACATCAAAATCCGGTTTTTTGACGCGCCGTTCCCCATCAGGGCGGGTTACGGCAGGTTTTTCAAAACCTTCGCGCGTGCCAAGCACGCCACGCAAACGCAAAATCAGGAAAACGGCGATGCCTGCAAGCACCAGCAGTTGGATAAGCGGAGAGTTCATTGGGACCTCGTTCAGGGAAGGCATGGAAACATGCCCGTTGAATCCTTATGTAGGTCAGGGGTCGGGCCGAGTCCACCTTACCCCCGAACATGTTATGAAAGGCTGACAAAATGTGGCTGCTAATTGCGTTTATTGCGGTCCCGATGATCGAAATCGCCCTGTTTATTCAGGTTGGCGGCTTTATCGGCGTCTGGTGGACGCTTTTGATCGTCTTGATAACAGCGATTGCCGGATCATATCTGGTGCGTAGTCAGGGCTTGCGCGAGATTGCGAACCTGCAACGGTCATTCTCGGAACTTGATGATCCAACAGAACCGTTGGCCAATGGTGCCATGATCCTGTTTGCCGGCGCGCTCCTTTTGACGCCGGGCTTTTTCACAGACGCTCTTGGTTTGGCGCTCTTGGTGCCCGGTGTGCGCCGCGCGGCGTTTCTTTGGGCCAAATCAAGAGTGAGGGTGCAAAGCTTTTCAATGGGCGACCGGCATGGCCAAAGACCGCCTCCTCCGGGGGATCGTGTCATTGACGCAGATTTCGAAGATGTGACGCCGCAGAAAAACCGCCCCGATACGCCGTCGGAATGGACGCGGCATTGAGCCTCAACAAATTGGCTGATAGGAACGCGCCAACCTTATTCAACTGGAGCAGTTTCCAATGTCCGATACACCCGAAAACGGTGCAGCAACACCAGCCGCCGCCCCCCAGATCACCAGCAGAGTTCTTGCGCAATACATCCGCGATATGTCTTTCGAGAATATTCTGGCCCAAAAAGGTGTTACCGGTGATGCGCAGCCTGAAATTCAGGTGCAGGTCAATCTGGATGCGCGCAAGCGTACGACCGACAACCAGTTTGAAGTGATCACAAAGCTGAACATTACCAGCAAGACGAAAGAAAAGGGCGAACCCCTTTTTGTACTGGAAATTGAATATGCCGGTGTTTTCCATGTCGAGGGCGTGCCGGAAGATCAGATGCACCCCTATCTTTTGATCGAGTGCCCGCGCATTACTTTCCCGTTCCTGCGCAGGATTGTCAGCGATGTAACCCGCGATGGCGGTTTTCCATCGCTCAACCTCGAGACAATAGATTTTCTCGCACTTTACAGATCAGAACTGGCACGTCGTACCGAGGCCGAGAAGGCCAAAGCCAAAGCCAACTAAGCGGGTTTTTTCCAGATGGCACTTTCGCCCAATGACGCGATAAATGCGGCATGGGCGGAGGCTTCTTCTTGCGTAATCCTTGATGGCAGCGGAATTGGGCGTGCCGTTGGGCGCCAGTTTTCACCGCTGCCATTTGGCGACGTAAGACGGCTATCCGCAGCCAAGGCAAAGTCCGGCTGGCGGCCGCCGATCAGTTCCAGATAAACCTCGGCCAAGATCTCGCTATCAAGCAGCGCGCCGTGCAGCGTGCGAGAGCTATTGTCTATCGCAAAGCGACGGCAAAGTGCATCCAGCGACGCGGGAGAACCCGGAAATTTCCGGCGGGCAATTGCGAGCGTATCAACCGCCTGATCCATAGGTAAAAGGGGCCTGTTCAACCAACCAAGTTCGGCGTTCAGGAATTTCATGTCGAAAGCAGCATTGTGGATGACCAGTTTGGCATCGCCAACAAAATCGACAAAGGCCTGTGCGATATCCTTGAAAACCGGCTTGTCACGCAAGGTTTCTTGCCCGGGTTTTGGCTGTTGTGGCGGTTCCAGTAGGTCTGGCCCGATACCGTGTACACTAAAGGCTTCTGCCGGCATCGACCGTTGTGGATTGATGTATTGATGGAAGGTCCGCCCTGTCGGGACGTGCCCCATTAACTCGACCGCGCCGATTTCGACGATCCGGTCACCTTCTGATGGCTCAAATCCTGTGGTTTCGGTGTCGAGGACGATTTCACGCATCGGTCTTTCCTGTCAGTTCCTTGATGAGTTTTCGCACAGCATGCCGTGTGCCGTCCAGCGTCAGCGTTTCAATTACATGATTAGCACGCGCACGTTTTTCCGAATCCGGCATCTGGCGTTCAAGAATCCGTTCGAATTGATCGGCGGTCATCCCGGTCCGTGCAAGCACGCGGTCCCTTTGAACATCGGCTGGTGCCGTTACAACGAGCACAGAGGACAGCCACGCATCCGCACCGGTTTCAAAGAGTAACGGAATATCAAGCACCACAAGCGGATCGGCGTGCTGCTCGAGAAACGCCAGCCGATGTTGCGCAACAAGCGGATGCACGATCTGTTCCAGCCTGTTCAGAACATCGGGGTCCGCCGCGATCAGATCACGCAGGACTTGGCGGCTTATGGCACCGTCAATACATGCTTTGGGAAAAGCGGCGCAAAGAGGTTCCACCGCCGCCCCACCCTTTGCGTAGAGCGCATGAACAGCTGCGTCGGCGTCCCACACGGGGATATTTTCGTCACGAAACATCTGGGCTGTCGTCGATTTGCCCATCCCGATTGAACCTGTCAGGCCGAGCAGGTGTGTCATGCCAGAACTGCGCGCCGCGTGGCCTCGTCAACTTCGGGGCGCTGCCCGAACCAGCGCTCGAATCCGGGCACACCTTGGTGCAGCAGCATCCCCAAGCCATCGACGGTCACGCACCCTTTTTTTTCGGCAGCCTGCAGAAAAGGCGTGCGAAGCGGGTTATAGACGATGTCGGTCACGACTGCCTGAGGGCGCAAGCCATGCAGCGAAACCTTGAATTCCTGACCACCAACCATCCCGAGAGAGGTTGTATTGATGACGGTGTTGGCCTCTTCGAGCATCTTGTCCGCCTGCACCCAATCAACGACACTGACACGGGCACCAAAGTCGGCGCGCAATGCCTCTGCTTTCGGGCGGGTCCGGTTGGAAATGATGATTTGCGAAACGCCGGCATCGGCCAAGGCGACGATGATCGCCCTTGCAGCACCTCCTGCGCCAAAGATCGCCGCCGGCCCTGCTTTTGGATCCCAATCAGGCGCGCCTTGCCGGAGATTGGCCATAAAGCCGTAACCATCTGTATTATCTGCAAAAATACGGCCGTCTTCCTTGAAAATCAGCGTGTTGGCCGCCCCGATCAGGGTTGCACGATCTGTGATGTGGTCTGCGAACTGCATCACGCTGACCTTGTGGGGTATCGTCACATTCGCGCCGATAAATCCTTGGGCTGGCAAGCTGCGCAGGGTTTCTTCGAGTTTGTCTTCTGTCACCTGCAATGCGGTATATTCACCCTCCAGCCCGTAGCGACGCAGCCAGTAGGTGTGTAGTTTTGGCGACAGTGAATGGCTGATCGGATTTCCGATAACGCCCGCGCGAGGGATATTTGTCATGAGGGGAGTGTTCCGCGCAACGTCAGATATGACAAGAGTTCGAGAAGCGGGAGGCCGAGTACATTGAAATAATCTCCTTCAATGCGTGTAAAAAGTCGCACTCCTTCTTCTTCCAGTTTGTAGGCACCGACGCTGTGGCGAATGCTGTCCCAGTTGCGGGTGACATAATCGTCCAAGTAAATGTCCGACGCATCACGCATTTGCAGGCGAACAACACCGACATGCCGCCAGATCGGTTTACCCTCTGCGTAGATCACTGCAGCCGAGAGGAGCTGGTGCTTTTGACCACGCAGCGATTGGAGCTGCGCGATGGCATGTTCGGGCGACTGGGGCTTGCTGAAGATCTGCTGTCCCAAAGCAAGAACCTGATCACATCCTATCACCAAAGCATCCGGATTTTTCACAGCAATCCGTTGCGCTTTGATTTCGGCCAAAGCATCTGCGATGTCACGCGGTGTTGCGTTTTCAGCAACGAGCGCGGCGCGAAAGGCCGCCTCATCGACGCGTGCGGGGATAACAGAGAATGAAAGGCCTGCATTCCTGAGCAGTTGTGCACGAATTTCCGAGTTGGAGGCCAGGATGATCGGTTCAGTCATGTGGATAACCTTTGGGAGAAACCTTGTGCCAAGCCTTGGTATATTCTGGGGATACGTAGCATGACTGTTCGGCTTGGGTAGAACCCTGTCGCGCGGCAGAAAGTGAAGGTCTTTTTTACACGGTGGGCAAGGATAACTTCTGGTTGTGGAGGAATCGAGGGGTTTGCGCTGTCAAGGGCATGGTTGTGTAAAACGGGCTCATCCTTTTTTGCTTTAAGCCATTGTTTTTAAGTTATAAAAACAGAATGCTATCGCCCTTCTCTGGTTGTATCACAAATGTCCGGCTTGGGATAAGTCTGAGGAACAATAAAGAACCCACAGAAAAACAGCCGACAAACAACAACATCATCTTTTCTTTCTATCTATATTTATTATGGAAGAAAGGGACTGAGAGGACATAAGAACATGATTGATTTTCTGGACGGTTTTTATCTTTGGATCAAAGCGGTTCATGTGATGGCAGTTATCGCATGGATGGCCGGTTTGTTCTATCTGCCCCGGCTCTTTGTCTATCACGCGGAGCGTGCAACTGTTGGATCGGAGCTTGATCAGACGTTTCAGGTGATGGAAGAAAAATTGCTGAGGCTGATCATGAACCCCTCGATGATCTTGGCATGGATCGCGGGATTGATCTTGATCGGTTTAGGTGCCTTTGATTGGGGTGCTGCCTGGTCGTGGATCAAGATTGTTTCAGTGATCCTGATGACTGCTGCGCATGGTTGGATGAGTGTACGGCGAAAAGAGTTTGCTGCAGGCACCAATACGCGGACGGGGCGGACGTATCGGTTGTTCAACGAGGTCCCGACAGTGCTGATGCTGCTGATCGTTGTGGCGGTGATTGTAAGGCCATTCTAGGGTTTATTGACTCTGGAGGAGAGCTTGCATATGTGTCGATCAACAGCCCGTCCGGGACTGTCGTTTTCCATGTCCAATCGTAGAATTGCCAGTGCAACGCTGGTACAGGATCTATTCATGTCACAGCACCGTCTGAACCTTGCCGATCTCAAGGCACAAAGCCCCAAAGATCTTTTGTCTCTTGCCGAAGAGCTGGAGATTGAAAACGCCTCCACGATGCGGAAAGGCGATATGATGTTCGCCATTCTCAAGGAACGTGCAGATGAAGAGTGGGTCATCGGTGGCGACGGGGTTTTAGAAGTACTGCAGGACGGTTTCGGTTTTCTGCGCTCGCCAGAGGCGAACTATCTGCCCGGTCCGGATGATATCTATGTGTCGCCAGAGATGATCAGGCTGCATTCGCTGCGGACGGGGGATACCGTCGAAGGCGTCATGAAAGAGCCCAATGATACAGAGCGATATTTTGCGCTGATGTCGGTTGAGAAGATCAACTTTGAGGACCCCGAAAAGGCCAGACACAAGGTTGCATTCGACAACCTGACACCGCTTTATCCTGATGAACGTTTCAAGCTGGAGATCGAGGATCCGACGATCAAGGACCGCTCCGCGCGGATCATCGACCTGGTTGCGCCGATCGGCAAGGGCCAGCGGTCTTTGATCGTTGCACCGCCGCGGACAGGTAAGACCGTCCTTTTGCAGAATATCGCGAACTCGATCGAGAAAAACCACCCAGAGTGTTATCTGATTGTCTTGCTGATTGACGAGCGTCCGGAAGAAGTGACCGATATGCAGCGGTCTGTGAAGGGTGAAGTTGTTTCATCAACATTCGATGAACCGGCAACGCGCCACGTGGCCGTATCGGAAATGGTGATCGAGAAAGCGAAGCGGCTGGTCGAGCACAAGCGCGATGTTGTGATCTTGCTTGATTCCATCACGCGTCTGGGGCGTGCGTTCAACACGACCGTGCCGTCGTCCGGCAAGGTCCTGACCGGCGGTGTGGATGCGAATGCTCTGCAGCGGCCGAAGCGGTTCTTTGGTGCAGCCCGCAATATCGAGGAAGGCGGGTCGTTGACGATCATCGCCACGGCTTTGATTGATACGGGTTCACGGATGGATGAGGTGATCTTTGAAGAATTCAAAGGCACCGGCAACAGCGAGATTGTCCTTGACCGGAAAGTTGCTGACAAGCGTGTGTTCCCCGCGATGGATATTCTCAAGTCGGGCACCCGCAAAGAAGAGTTGTTGGTGGAGAAAGGTGATCTTGCCAAGACATATGTCTTGCGGCGCATCCTGAACCCGATGGGGACCACAGATGCGATTGAATTCTTGATTGGCAAGCTGAAGCAGACCAAGACAAATGCGGATTTCTTTGACTCGATGAATACGTAACTTATTGTTATTAAACAATGGGTTAAGTGATGGATACGATTTTTGCACTCGCGACAGCACAAGGCCGTGCTGGTGTCGCAATGATCCGGATATCTGGTGCAGGGTCCGTTATGGCCGCATCTGCTCTTTGCGGGGATGTCCCGCGGTTGCGCGGCCTGCGTCGACTTTTTGACGGGGGCGGCGAACTGCTGGACGAGGCGCTAGTGCTGCGCTTCGCAGAGGGCAAGAGTTTTACCGGAGAAGAGGTGATCGAACTGCATCTTCATGGCAGCCCTGCAGCGGTCAGTGCAGTACTGCGCTGTCTGGGTGAATTGCCGGATTTGCGACAAGCCGAGGCTGGAGAGTTTACGCGACGCGCGTTGGAGAATGGACGCCTGAACCTTGCCGAAGTGGAGGGCTTGGCCGATCTGATCGACGCCGAGACCGAGAGCCAGCGAAAGCAAGCGGTGCGGGTTTTCTCCGGGGCGCTGGGTGCCCTTGCTGACAATTGGAGAACGCGGTTGATCCGGGCTGCGGCCCTGTTGGAAGCAACCATTGATTTTGCGGATGAAGAAGTGCCCGTAGATGTAAGCCCAGAGGTGTTGGCTTTGCTTGATGGCGTATCGGTCGAGATGTTGCGGGAAGCGGATGGTGTCCGGATTGCCGAGCGTGTCAGGGACGGGTTTGAGGTGGCGATTATTGGTGCGCCTAATGTGGGGAAATCCACATTGATGAACAGGCTAGCGGGCCGTGATGTGGCGATCACCTCTGAAATCGCAGGCACAACGCGTGATGTGATAGAAGTGCGAATGGATCTTGATGGGTTGCCTGTTACGCTGCTGGATACGGCGGGGCTGCGCGAGACTGACGATATCGTTGAGGGTCTGGGTGTCGCGCGCGCACGTGAACGGGCGGCTTTGGCAGATTTGCGGATACATCTGATCCTGACCGGCGATGAACCACTGAACGACCTTGGGCCAGATGATCTGATTGTGATGGCAAAGGCAGATTTGCAAGCAGCAGAGGGATTGGCGGTTTCCGGTACCACCGGAGAGGGTATTGACGATCTGATTTCGGCTGTATCTTTGCGGTTGCACGACAAAGTGGGCAGTATCGGCATTGCGATGCGCGAACGACATCGGATCGCGATGATGCGGGCCATAGATTATATGCAAGAAGCACGGATCGCGATGCTGTCAGAACACGCAATGACGGACTTGATAGCCGAAGACCTGAGGTCAGCGATCCGCGCGGTGGATAGCATCGTAGGCCGTGTTGATGTAGAGCATGTACTTGATGAGATTTTTTCGAGCTTTTGCATCGGAAAGTAGGGAGTGTTTCACGTGAAACATCATGACTACGACGTGATTGTCATTGGCGGTGGGCACGCAGGCGCAGAGGCTGCGCATGCGGCTGCGCGTATGGGTGTGCGAACCGCGCTCGTGACGCTCACCAAAGCGTCGATTGGCGTGATGTCGTGCAACCCCGCGATTGGTGGGCTGGGAAAGGGCCATCTTGTTCGCGAAATCGATGCGCTGGATGGCGTCATGGGGCGCGTTGCTGATAAGGCCGGAATCCAGTTTCGGCTGTTGAATCGTAAGAAGGGACCAGCCGTGCAGGGCCCTCGCGCGCAATCTGACCGGCAGATTTACCGGCGGGAAATGCAGGCCGAGCTTTCTTTGCTTGAGAACCTCGCGATCATCGAGGGTGAAGCAACAGATCTGCTGATGCAGGGAAATCGGGTCTCTGGCCTCGTCTTGCGAGATGGCAGTCAAATAAGTGCAAAAAGCGTGATCCTGACCACGGGGACCTTTCTTCGTGGGGTTATCCATATCGGAGATGTCTCGCGCCCTGGCGGTCGGATGGGGGATGATCCCTCGGTCAAGATGGCTGAGAGGCTGGACAGTTTTGGATTGCCATTGGGGCGGCTAAAAACAGGTACGCCACCGCGGTTAGACGGGCGGACAATCGCGTGGGACAAACTTGAAGCCCAGCCAAGCGATGATGATCCCGTACTCTTTTCTTTTCTGTCCAAAGGCCCTTATGTGCAGCAGATCGACTGCGGCATAACCCATACG
>CAYGMX010000012.1:0-11054 GCA_964351055.1 uncultured Loktanella sp.
GAGTGGCTGACAGCTGTCCTTGCAGAAGAGCAGCCGGATCTGACATGGACCATTCCGGCAGAAGGTGCCGTGCGCTGGACCCAGTCTATCGGTGTTGTCGAAGGAACCCAGCAACCCGAACTCGCACTTGAGTTTGTCAAATACATCGTCAGCCCCGAAGGGCAGGCGCGATTGGCGACATCTTCGTGTTTCTGGGGAATGCCTGCCAACGCACTGGCCGGTGATGTCCTGACCGACGACCAAAAGGCGGTTCTGCGCTGGGACGATCAGCCAGATTATCTGGCCCTGACCCAGCTATATCCAGCACCTGATGATGCGCTGGACGCAGATATGCAGGACATGTGGCTCGACACGCTCTCCCAGTGAGACATAGCAGTTGATCGCAACAGGACAGCGCGCGCAGGGCTGGGGTTTCGTCGCCCCGGCCTTGCTGTGGACCTTTGCATTTTTCATCGTGCCTTTCATTGTGATGGGAGCGATGAGCCTTGCTACCCTGGACGGGCGCACGCTGGTCTGGGGGCTGTCTTTTCAGAATTATGCAGAACTGGCGGAAAAGCGGTTCTTGTGGCGTGCCATCATTGTATCTCTCGAAATCACACTGACGGTCACGGTTGTTTCGGTTTTGTTGGCCTACCCGCTGGCGTGGATCATCGCTTTCAACGTACCGAAGCGGTGGCAGCGTTTGGCACTGCTGCTGGCGATCCTGCCATTCTGGACATCGTATGTCGTAAGGTCATATGCGTGGCTTTTGGTCTTGGCGCGTGACGGAGTGGTCAACCAGACCATGCTCAATCTGGGCCTGATTGCAGAGCCGTTGACGCTGGCCAATACGCGTTTTGCAACAGTGACAGGCTTTGTCCATTTCTTCGTCATGCTGTTGACGCTGACGATCTATGCCAATCTGGTGCAGCTTTCGCCGAACTATCGTCGTGCAGCCCAAGACCTTGGGGCGAGCGCGTTTCAGACCTTTCGGCATGTGATCCTGCCTCTCACGCTGCCTGGCATTGTGACAGGGGCTTTTCTGACCTTTGTGCTGTGCATCGGCGATTATGTGACGCCGCAGATTTTGGGCGGCAATACGGAATTGACGGTGCCTCAAGTCATTATGGTGCAACTGGGAAGACGCGCAGATTTCCCTCTCGCGGCTGCGCTGGCAATCGTGCTGATGGGGATCGTGACATTGGCATATCTGGCTGCGGCACGCTGGCTCCGGTTGGACCGGCTATGATGCGCGTCTTGCCTTGGGTCTACCTCGCGGTGGCTTTCGTGTTCATCTATCTGCCGGTCGCGACACTGGTCTTGTTTTCGTTTCAGGATGGACAATTGCCCGTGCCACCTTTCAACGGGCCTTCGCTGCGCTGGTATGCGGATATTCTCGCCGACAGTCGCCTGACAGCGGCGCTGATCAATTCGGTTCTTGTGGCATTTGGCGCGTCTTTGATCGCGGTCACCTTGGGGTTCTTGGCCGCCTATGGTTTGGCGCGTCACGTGTTGCCAGGATCAGCGCTCATCCGCGCGTTGCTGATCGCTCCTTTAACGGTCAGCTACTTGATCGTCGGACTTGGGTTGTTGATCGTCCTGACGCAAGCGGGCTTAGGCCTGTCACTCGTGACAGCGGGGATCGGCCACGTGGTCATCAACCTTCCCTTGGCCTTTGCGATCATTTTTGCGGCGATGGGCGCACAACAGCAAAACGCAGAACGCGCCGCGCGGGACCTTGGGGCAAATGAGATGCAGGTGATCTGGCTTGTCACAGTGCCGATGCTGGCCCCCGCAATCGGGGCCGCCTTCTTTTTGTCGATGACCTTTAGCTGGGACGAATTCATCATCTCGTTCCTGCTGACCCGCTTTGACGTGACGCTTCCGGTTGAAATATGGTCGATGCTGCGGTCGGGGCTTTCGCCACGGCTCAATGCAATTGGCAGCCTTGTGTTTCTCGTTTCGATCGGTGTTGTCCTCATTCTTGAACTATTTGTCTTCCGGAAACGCCGCTCATGACTGCACCTGTTTCTTTGTCTGGCCTGAACCACTGGTTCGGCACCTACCATGCACTTGACGGCATCAACCTGGACATCGAAGCGGGCGAATATGTTGCGCTGCTTGGCCCGTCAGGATGTGGCAAGACCACACTGCTGTCTGTGCTGGGGGGCTTCATCGCGCCAGCGCAAGGCAAGGTGATGATCGGCGGCCGCGATATGACGCGGGTCACACCCGCCAAGCGTCCAACAACGACCATGTTTCAGGACTACGCCCTTTTTCCGCATATGAGCTTGCGCGAAAATGTCGGCTTTGGATTGCGCATGGCCGGGATGGGTCGCACAGATCGCAACCGTATGGCTGATGCTCAACTTGAATTGGTTGGTTTGGCTGACGACGCTGAAAAACGCCCGCATGAACTCTCCGGTGGCCAGCGACAGCGGGTGGCACTTGCGCGTGCTCTTGCGGTGGAACCGGACGTGCTGTTGCTGGATGAGCCGCTTGGCGCGCTTGACCTGAAACTGCGCCGCGCGATGCAAGATGAACTCAAAGCGATCCAACGCCATGTCGGGACGACCTTTGTTCATGTCACCCATGATCAGGAAGAGGCGATGGCGATTGCCGACCGTATCGTCGTGATGAATGCAGGTCGCATTGAAGATGAGGGTTCACCCGCCCGTATCTATCGCCAGCCTGCCAGCCTGTTTGCGGCGGATTTCATGGGCGAGATGAACCACATTCCGGTGCAAGTCACGCAGCATGGCATAGAGACCCCGTTTGGCTGTTTGCAATTGCCAGCCCCCAGACAGGGTGCCGCCACGTTATGCCTGCGGCCAGAGGCGATTGGCACCACTGATGCACAGATTTCGCTGGGGCGGGCACGTGTCCGTGACGCAGCATTTTTCGGCACGCACATTCGTGCGCATCTGGTCCCTGACGCAGCTCCTGATCTGGTATTGATCGCGCATCTACCGCCCGCCGATATGCCGGCATCCGGCGAGGTGCTGGCGATATCGGCCAGTGCCGATACGATCAGTGTCTTTTCCAAGGAGCCGTAGCAATGGATCGCGCCCGCCCAGAAGACTGGTATCGTCTGCAAACCAAAGCCGATGGCGTTACCCTGATAGACGAGCCTTTTATCCAGCCGTTTTACCGCTGCAATATGTGGCACATCCGCGGGCGTGATCGGGACCTTCTGGTCGATAGCGGCATGGGTGTCGTGTCGCTTCGGGACTGGGTGCCGCTGGTGACGGAACGCGCACTCACCGCCGTTGCCAGCCATACACACTTTGACCACATCGGATGCCACCATGAATTCGATGACCGCTGCGTGCATCATGCAGAGGCCGGATTATTGGCTGATCCGACGCGCAAGGCGACATTGGCCGATCCATATGTCACCGACGATATTTTTGACCTCTTGCCACCAGCTCCTTACCAATCCGCGACCTACCAGGTGAAAGCTGCGCCTGCGACCCGACTGCTGGCGGATGGCGATATTGTCGATCTGGGAGATAGGCAGTTTGAGGTAATCCACACACCAGGCCACTCTCCTGGTGGAATAGCGCTATGGGAAGCGGCGACTGCAACTCTTTTCTCAGGTGATATCGTTTATGACGGACCACTGATCGAGGATACATATCATGCAGACGCGGCAGATTATCACCGGTCCATGGTGCGGCTCTACGATCTGCCGGTTGGCGTTGTTCATGGGGGACACTTTCCAAGCTATGATGGCGCAAAACACAGGACCATCATCCGCGCATGGCTTGATGAGCATGAGGCACAACAGTGAGCTTGAGTACGAACAAACCTTTGAACTGGCGGGAAATTCCATGAACGCCCTTCCAAGATATTGAACCCCGGCGGGTCTAGTGCGACGTTTTTGCGGTTGATTTCTGCACCGGACATTCTGCGCCAACCAGTGCATCCCAACGACATCGCCTTACCCCTTCGGGGGCCTTGCAGAGGACGCCCAAGGGGTGCCCCCACGCAGGGGCATTCCCTGAAAAAGCTGCGCGAGACTGCCCGTTCAAATGAAGAATGATGGTATGGTGGCGGAGACGAAGGGATTCGAACCCTCGAGACAGTTTCCCGCCTACTCCCTTAGCAGGGGAGCGCCTTCGACCACTCGGCCACGTCTCCGCCGGCGGGTCTAGCAGGAAGCTTTGCAGGATCACAAGAGGAATCTGCCTTTGTATCCGGTTTGTTGCGCGGTGCGGGGTCCTGTCCACCATCCTGAATTCCCGACATTGCAAAACAGCTTGCACTAAATTAGAACAAAACAAGAACATTAACGGGGATTCGGTGTGTCGTGTATGGCTTCGCTTCGTGTGCACAAAGGTTTGGAAGGGCAGGCGCAGCAGCCTGTCCCGCTGGCGCGCACCCTGTCCGAGGCGTTTCCTGCCACCCCCACGGACCCCAGCGCTATCGGGTTTATCCTGTCCCGTCTGCCCCGCACCAATGCCCCCATCCTGTGGGTGCAGGACCGGTTATCGCGCAAGGAGGCGGGGCGCCCGATGCTGGCGGGTATCGGAAACCAGCGCCCGATCATCACGGTCGATCTGTCCCGCGCGGCGGACGTGCTTTGGGCGATGGAGGACGGGCTGCGCTGTCGTGCCCTTGGCGCTGTGATCGGCGAGGTCTGGGGCGATCCGCCTGCTTTGGATTTCACCGCAACCAAACGTCTGGCCCTGCGCGCCGAGGTGGCGGATGTGTCCTGCTGGCTGATCCGCCGTGCCGCCAGCCCCGACCTGAGTGCCGCGCGCGACCGCTGGCGTATCGCATCGCTGCCTTCCGCGTCCCATCCCCACGATATTCAAGCCCCCGGCGATCCGCGCTGGACGCTCGACCTGTTCCGCTCGCGCCGCACCAAGCCGGGGCAATGGGTGGCTCGCTATGACCGCGCGGCGGATCGTGTCGATCTGTCTGCCCCAGTTCGCGATCGAACGCTGGACCAAGGCGATGGAGCGCCAAGGGAACGCGCCGCTGGATGATCTGCCGGTCGTGCTGGCCCGCGAAGGTCAGCATGGTCCGGTGATCCATGCCGCCAATCGCACGGCCCGTATGAAGGGTATTCATCCCGGATCGCGGGTGGTGGATATGCGCGCCATTTGCCCTGAATTACAGGTCCATTATGCGGATGAGGCGGGGGATCGCGCCGCATTGGATCGTCTGGTGCTTTGGGCGCGGCGCTGGTGTCCTTGGACCGTGCGCGATGGCGCGGATGGGTTGATCTTGGACACCACAGGTGCCGATCACTTGCTGGGGGGTGAAGCTGCAATGCTGGTCGCGATGGAAACCCAGCTGTCTTTGCTGGGCCTGACATCGCGCTTGGCCGTAGCGCCCACATGGGGGGCGGCTTGGGCTTTGGCCCGCTATGGTCCGGTCCGGTCGATCTGCGGGCCGGAGGAGGCCTATTTCAAGCTGGGCCCTTTGCCTGTCACTGCTTTGCGCTTGGACGCCGAAACCGTGCTGTTGTTGCGCCGTCTGGGGCTGAAAACCATCGGTGCGGTGATGGATGTGCCGCGCCTGTCGCTGACCCGCCGTTTCGTCAAGGCAGGGTTGTCCGCCAATCCACTGCTGCGGCTGGATCAGGCCTTGGGCAAGCTGGCCGAACCCGTGTCGAGTGTGCAGGCCAAGCCGCAGATCCGCGTGCAGTCCCGCCTGCCTGAACCGGTCTTTGACCCGACCCCCTATCTGCCGCAGATGTGCGCCGACTTGTGCGACCAGCTCAAGCAGGCGGGGCAGGGCTGCCGCCGTCTGCATCTGACCGTCTATAAGACCGATGGCGATGTCAGCCATATCGACGTGGCAACCTCTGCACCCACCCGCGATCCGGCCCATCTGCACAGCCTGTTCCGCGATAAGGTCGAAAAGATCAATCCCGGTTTCGGTTTTGATCTGATCACACTGGCGGCGGGTGCTGTCGAGGACATGCCGGATCAGCAGAACCGCTTGGAGGGTGGGGCGGCGGACGATCTGCAACTCAACCTGCTGATCGACCGGTTGACCGCGAAATTCGGCCCCCGTGCCGTGGCCCGCCCTATCTTGCGTGAAAGCCATGTACCCGAACGGGCCGAAGCGCAGGTGGCGGCCCTTGCCGCGGTGCCGGATAGTGTCGCGATCCTGACCAAGGAACGCCCGATCCGCCTGCTGGATCACCCCGAGGAAGTGCGCGTGCTTTATGCCGTTCCCGAAGGCCCGCCCGCGCAATTTGTCTGGCGCAGGCAAACCCACCGTGTGGCCCGTTATGCCGGCCCCGAACGGATCGCGCCGGAATGGTGGAAAGACCGCCCCGGCACGCGCCTGCGCGACTATTTCAAGGTCGAGGATCAGGCAGGCCTGCGGCTGTGGCTTTACCGCGAAGGCCTGCACGCGGACGGGCGCGGCGGTGATCCGCGCTGGTTTGTTCACGGGATGTTCGCGTGATGGGGGGTGACCATGCCTGAAAACGATCATCAGCACCCCCGCCGCACGCTGGAGGATGATTTTGCCCCCAATCCCCGTGCGCCTTTCGTCGAACTGGGCGTGACCACCTGTTTTTCGTTCCTGCGCGGGGCCTCGGATGCGGTGGACCTTGCCGCGACCGCCACGGGTTTGGGCTATGACGCGCTGGGCTGTGCGGACCTGAACACGATGGCCGGTGTGGTCCGCCTGCATATCGAAGCGACAAAGGCCAGTATCCGCCCTGTGATCGGCTGTCGCCTGCGTCTGGTCACGGGCGAGGAATTTCTGGCTTATCCCAAGGATCGCGCGGCTTATGGGCGGCTTTGCACCTTGCTGTCCAAGGGCAAGATGCAGGGTGTGGATGGCGTCTGGCAAGCCAAGGGTGTCTGCGACATCACGCTGGATGATCTGGCCCTGCACAGCGCAGATGTGCAACTGATCGCGCTGCCGGGGGATGATCTGGACCATTTCACAGCGGGCCTGCGCCGGATCACGCGGGCGCTGCCGACGCTGAACCATATCGCCGCCAGCTATCTGTATCGCGGCGACGACCGCGCGCGGATCAACCGGCTGGACCAGTTGGCCCGCGCCAATGGCCTGTCCATTCTGGCCACCAATGACGTGCATTACCACGCCCCCGACAGGCGGCCTTTGCAGGATGTGATGACCTGCATCCTGAACAAGACAACCATTGCCAAGGCGGGGTTCCTGCTGGATGCCAATGCCGAACGGCACCTGAAATCACCCGCACAGATGCTCCGGCTTTTCGCCGCATGGCCCCATGCGATCACGGCCACCCGCGACGTGGCCGATGCCTGTGAGTTCGATCTGCGTGAACTGGCCTATGAATATCCGCGTGAAACCGTGCCAGAAGGGCGCAGCCCGCAGGAGTACCTTGCGGAACTGACATGGAAAGGGGCGCAGTGGCGCTATCCCCAAGGGGTGCCGGACAAGGTGACCGCGACCTTGAACAAGGAACTCGCCATGATCGCCAAGCTGGATATCGCCCAGTATTTCCTGACGATCCATCACATCATCAATTTCGCCCGCTATGAATGCGACCCGCCCATCCTGTGCCAGGGGCGAGGCTCTGCCGCCAATTCCGCTGTCTGTTATGTGCTGGGGGTCACCGCCGTGGACCCCGACAAGAACGATCTGCTGTTTGAACGGTTCATCAGCGAGGAACGCCGCGAACCCCCCGATATCGACGTGGATTTCGAACATGAACGCCGCGAAGAGGTGATCCAGCATATCTATGACAAATACGGGCGCGACCGTGCGGCCCTTTGCGCCACTGTGATCCACTATCGCCCGCGCATGGCGGTGCGCGAGGTGGGCAAGGTCATGGGCCTGTCCGAAGATATCACCACGGCCCTGTCCAAGACCATCTGGGGCAGTTGGGGCCGCGAGGTGGGCGCGCGCGAGGCGGCAGAGGCGGGGATCGACCTGCGCGACCCGTTGATGGCGCGCACCATCAGACTGGCTGACCAGATGATCGGAATGCCGCGCCATCTGGGCCAGCATGTGGGCGGCTTTATCCTGACCGAAAAGCCGCTGACCCAGACCGTGCCGATCGGCAATGGGGCCATGCCCGACCGGAGTTTCATCGAATGGGACAAGGATGACATTGACGCGCTGGGCATTTTGAAAATCGACGTGCTGGCCTTGGGTATGCTGACCTGCATCCGCAAGGCCTTTGACCTGATCGCGGCCCATCACGGGCGCAAACTGTCCCTTGCCACCACGCCCAAAGAGGACCCTGCGGTCTATGACATGCTGTGCCGTGGCGACAGGCTGGGCACTTTTCAGGTCGACAGCCGCGCCCAGATGACCATGCTGCCGCGTCTGAAACCGCGTGAATTCTATGATCTCGTCATTCAGGTGGCCATCGTGCGCCCCGGTCCCATTCAGGGCGATATGGTGCATCCCTATCTGCGCCGCCGCAGTGGAAAAGAGGCGACAGAATACCCCTCACCTGCGCCACCGCATGACCCTGACGAATTGCGCAAGGTGCTTGGCCGCACCTTGGGCGTGCCGATCTTTCAGGAACAGGCGATGAAAATCGCCATGGTCGCAGCCGAATTTTCCACCAAAGAGGCGAATGAGCTGCGCAAGGCCATGGCCACCTTCCGGTCGCGCGGCACGATCGGCGCGCTCGAGGACAAGATGGTCGGGCGCATGATCAAACGCGGCTATGATCCGGAATTTGCAGCGCGCTGTTTCAACCAGATCAAGGGCTTTGGCGATTACGGTTTCCCCGAAAGCCATGCCGCGAGCTTTGCCCTGCTGGTCTATATTTCCTGCTGGATCAAATGCCACTACCCCGATGTCTTCTGCGCAGCCTTGCTCAATTCCCAGCCGATGGGGTTTTATGCCCCCGCCCAGATCGTGCGGGATGCCCGTGAACACGGGGTGATCGTGCGCGGGGCGGATGTGAATTATTCGGATTGGGACAATACGCTGGAACCGGTGACGCCGGGGGTTTTTGCGGTGCGCCTTGGCCTGCGCCAGATCGACGGGATGCGGCAGGATATGGGACAGCGGATCATGGATGCGCGACTGGTGCCGTTCACCGATCTGGCCGACCTCAAAGACCGCGCGCGGCTGGATGCAGGCACCGTGCGGCGGTTGGCGGCGGCGGATGCGGTCCGGTCCATGACGCTGGACCGCAGGCAGGCGCTCTGGGATGCGCGGGCCTTGCGCGATGCGCCGGATTTGCCGTTGTTTGCCGATCATGCGGACGAAGGGGCCGAGGTCCGTTTCGATCTGCCGCAGATGCCTGTCTGCGAACAGGTTGTCGCCGATTACCAGACCACGCGCCTGTCGCTCAAGGCGCATCCGATGTCATTCTTGCGCCCCAGTATGGATAAACAGGGCTATACGCCCACCAAGATGCTGGACCGGATGCGCAACGGGCAATCCATCAAACTGGCAGGCATCGTGTTGATCCGGCAGCGCCCCGGCAGCGCCAAGGGCGTGTGTTTCATCACGCTGGAAGATGAAACAGGGGTTGCCAATCTGGTGGTCTGGCCCAAGGTGATGGAAGCCTACCGCAAGGTCATCATGCGGGCGCGGGTGATTGACGTGCAGGGGATCGTGCAGCGCGATGCGGACGTGATCCATGTTGTGGCGCACAATCTGACCGACCGCAGCGATGCGCTGGAGCGGCTGTCGCATGACCAGATGGAACCGCCCTTGGCCCGCGCTGACGAGGTCAGAAAAGCCATTCCCCATGATCCGCGCGGTAGCCACCCGCGCGATGTGCGGGTGATCCCCAAGTCGCGGGATTTCCACTAAAGATCGCGGTTGTCGTCCAGATAGGCCCTGATCCGCGCCAGTTCCGGCATCAATTCCAGAAAGCTGTCTGCGCCCAGATCCTGTTTCATCTTGTGGATCGGGTCTGCCATGCTGTGAATGGCCGCCGCATGTATTTCGCGGCCCTTGTCTGTCAGAAAGACGACCTTGCTACGCCCGTCGGTCTTATGCGGGGCGAGTGTGATCGCCCCGCGCTTTTCCAAGACTGACAGCGTGTGAGTCATGGTGGTCTTTGGCACCTGAAACGCATTGGCCAGCATCAAAGGTGTCTTGCCGTCCCCCATCCGCACCAGATTGTTCAGCAGTGCGAAATGCGAGATGTGCAGGCCGTCAGCCAGCCTGGACGAGAAGATAGCACTCGCCAACTGGTTGATGATCCCAACCTCGTTGAAGAACTGGAAAATGCGTTTATCCTCGTCGTTCATGCAGACCTCAGATCAGTTTTGCCTCCAGCGGCCAGCGTGGGCTTTGTGATACCTCTATCCCATATCCCAAACGGCACAGCATTTGCAAAGTCTCACCGTCCTGCGCCAGCATCGCATGGACCTGATCATAATGGGCCTGCATTTCAGGATATTCCTGCAACGCCTGACTAAGCGGCTGCATCCCCACACCGGCAGCCGTTGCTGCAAGGTTCAGCCGCACCCAGTCGCGCCCTGCGGCAATCTGGTCGGCACGGCTGTTGCCCGCTGTGGCCTGCCACAGATGGCCCATCGCGGTCTGCGTGTTTTCCAGTACCGCCACCTTGCCTTGGGCGAACATCGTCGATGACGGGTCCAGGGTGCCTTCGCGGGTCATCAGCCCGAATGCCCCCAAGGTTTCAAAGAGCGGGCCGGAAAAGTCGATCCCGTCAGGGTTCGCCTCGACCTCGGCCTTGCCGATGCGGAACAGATCGACGCTTTCCTTGAACGTATGGGGCGTGTCGATTTCGATGATCAGTGCCTCGGTGGTCAGTTTGCGCAAGGCCGCAATACTGGCATCTGATGCGTCACCGGCAACGCGGCTGCCATGAATTGCGGCCTGACGGATTCGCGCGATCGCGTCCGGTGCAAGCGGGCGGGTCGTGTCGAAGGGTTCCTTGTTCGACCGCCGATCCATCAGATAGGCAAAAAGCGGGTCGGGTGTGATGCTGTTGTCGGCGCGGAATGTGGCGATTGCAACGGGGCGGTCATCAAGCGCAAGGGTGTCGGACCCTTGCGGAAACACATCCAGATCGACCGCATAGCCATCCTCTGCGGCTGCCATGACCATGACCTCCAGAAAACAGCCCAGCCCGATGGTGATCTGACGGTTGAACGGATCGGTGTGCGGCA
>CAYGMX010000012.1:11154-15770 GCA_964351055.1 uncultured Loktanella sp.
TCTGTTCATTGGTTATCTCCATATAGTACGATTACGTACTAAATAGTACGATGTAGAACTAAATGCAAGTGTCCTTTTTTGCAGTGACCTCGGGGGCTGTTGTGCCGCCCGCAATCACGCTATCGGTGATGTACTGAGAAAAGACCGGACAGGTGCGATGCGGATCACCCTTAAACAGCTTGAAGCCTTTGTCTGGGTCGCTGACCTGCAAAGTTTCCGGCGTGCGGCAGACAGGCTCAATACCACCCAACCCAATATTTCCGCACGCATCGCCAGTCTGGAACAGACCTTGGGCACAAAGCTGATGACCCGTGATGCAGGTGCGATCCACCTGACGGGGAAGGGGCAGGAATTGCTGACCCATGCCCGCCGCGTGTTGCACGAGACAGACAGTCTGATCGCCGCGTCAGACCGCAAGAGCCTGATCGAAGGCACGCTGCGGATCGGTGTGACTGAAATGATCGTGCATACATGGCTGCGCGACTATCTGCGCCATCTCAAGGAACACTATCCCAAACTGGTCGTGGAACTGACGGTCGATATGTCTGTCCAACTTGAAAGGGGGTTGGCCGAACGTAGCCTTGATCTGGCCTTGCAGAACGAACCTTTCAGCCGCCTGACCACTGGCCAGATCGCGATCGGGTCCTATGACATGATCTGGGTCGCTGCACCCGATCCGGTCTTTGATCGCAAGATGACGATTGATACGCTTTCTGGCTTTCCGGTGCTGACCCATGCCCGCGACACGCGGCTATATGAAGAAATCAGCGCGCATTTCGCGACTCGCCGCGATCTGGCTGCGCGCCTCGTGCCATCGAGCAATCTGGCGGCCTGCCTGCATATGGCGCTCGACAGTATGGGCGTTGCCGCCTTGCCTGCTGCGATGGTCGAAAAGGACATTGCATCGGGGGCTCTGGTGCAACTTGAGTATGACTGGGTTCCCGGACCGCTGCATTTCTTTGCGCGGTTCGATGCTGAACGCTCACTCCGGATCGTGAAGGATGCAGCTCAGGCCGCCGGCAGGGTGGCGTCAACGTTCGATCATAAAAAATGATCCTTTCGATCAATTCAAGTAATTTGAATTGATCGAAAACAGCTTCTACGCTGAAGACAGACATGACTGGGGGATCAGCCGGATGCAGCATCATATGCGCCTGGGAGTCGATATCGGGGGCACCTTCACCGATGTGGTGCTGGAGGTCGGCCGCGCGCAATATTCGACAAAGGTGCTGACCACCTATGCCGCCCCCGAAAACGCCATTATCGACGGGTTGCATCAGGTCTGTGCCAAGGCGGGCATCACACCCGCCGACATCGGCCAGATCATTCATGGCACGACGCTGGCCACCAATGCGCTGATCGAACGGCGCGGGGCCAAGACCGCGCTGATCACCACCGAAGGCTTCCGCGATGTCATCGAAATGCGCACCGAAAGCCGGTTCGAACAATACGACCTGAACCTGCAACTGCCCGAACCTTTGTTGCCGCGCCAGCACCGCTTTGCCCTGCGCGAACGGGTCGATGCGCGCGGTGACGTGCTGATCCCGCTAGAGCTGGCGGAGATCGAGGCCCTCGCCGATCACATCGCCCCTTACGGGTTCGAAAGCATCGCGGTCGGGTTGATCCACGCCTATCTGAACGCCGCCCATGAACAGATGATCCGCGATGTGCTGGCTGAAAAACTGCCCGAAGTGATGGTGTCGCTGTCTAGCGAAGTCTCGCCGCAGATGCGCGAATACGAACGCTTTAACACGACCGCCGCCAACGCCTATATCAAACCTTTGATGAAATCCTATCTTGGGCGGCTCAAGGGACGTTTGGCAGAGGAGGGCACCACCTGCCCGATCTTTCTGATGCATTCCGGCGGGGGGATCATCAGCCTTGAAAGTGCGGCCGATTTTCCGGTGCGACTGGTGGAATCAGGTCCGGCAGGGGGCGCGGTTTTTGCCGCCACGCTGGCGGCGCGTTACGGACTGGATAAGGTTCTGTCATTCGACATGGGCGGGACCACCGCGAAGATCTGCCTGATCAAGAACCACACCCCGAAAACCGCGCGCGTCTTCGAGGTCGCCCGCACCTACCGGTTCAAGAAAGGCTCCGGCATGCCAATCTCGATCCCTGTGATCGACATGGTGGAAATCGGGGCAGGGGGCGGTAGCCTTGCCCATGTTGATGCGCTGCGCCAAATACGCGTAGGGCCGGAAAGTGCCGGGTCCGAGCCCGGCCCCGCCTGTTACGGACGCGGCGGGCAGCGCCCTGCGGTGACCGATGCGGACCTGATCCTTGGCAGACTGGACCCTGACAATTTCGCGGGTGGATCGATCCCGCTGCATGTGGACGCCGCGACCTCGGCGCTGGAGGCGCTGGGCGCCCCGCTGGAGTTGGACGCGCAAACTGCTGCTTTTGGTCTGGCCGAAGTCGTGGATGAAAACATGGCCAATGCCGCCCGTGTCCATGCGGTGGAAAACGGCGAGGATCTTGCCGATTACACGATGATCGCCTTCGGAGGCGCGGCCCCTTTGCACGCGGGCCGCTTGTGCGAAAAGCTGGGCGTGAGCCGGCTGTTGGTGCCGACAGGGGCCGGTGTGGGTTCGGCTATCGGTTTCCTGCGCGCGCCCTTCAGTTTTGAGGCCACCCGTAGTGTCTATATGAAACTGTCCGATTTTGCGCCGGATCAGGTAAAAACCTTGCTGCATGATCTGCAAGAGGAGGCCACCGGTTTCGTCCGAACCTGCGATGCGACCGCGCCGATTATGGCGGAATACAAGGTTTACATGCGCTATACTGGCCAAGGCTGGGAAATTCCGATCAGTCTGACGGCGGGACAGGCCGCCAACCCTGATGCCGCGACCTTTCAGGCGTTGTTCGAGGCGGATTATACCGCCTTGTTTGGCCGCACCGTTGCGGGCATGGATATCGAAATTACCGTTTGGGCGGTCAATGCCACGACCGAACCCGCAACTGTCGAAGCCCTTGGCGCAACCCCACAAGGACACAGGGCAGAAAGCCACGGCACACGTGACCTGTTCGATCCCGCATGCGGCCAGACGGTCACGGCCCGTTTGGTGGCCCGCAACACACTAGCGCCGGGCGATACCGTGGAAGGCCCCGCGCTGATCCACGAGGATGAGACAACCATCGTTGTCCCCTCCAGCCGCAGTGCCATTGCCCGCCCTGACGGCACCATCGACATATCGGAGAAACGCGCATGAGCAACGTGGCCTTTCAGGTGATGTGGAACCGGCTGATATCGGTCGTCGAGGAACAGGCGCAAGCATTGGTGCGCACCGCTTTTTCAACATCCGTGCGCGAGGCGGGTGATCTGTCAGCGGGTGTCTATAATGCCCAAGGACTGATGCTGGCCCAAGCGGTGACCGGCACACCCGGTCATGTGAACGCGATGGCCGATGCCGTGGCGCATTTCATCCGCAGGATCGGGCGCGAGAACATTCACGAGGGCGATGTCTATATCACTAACGACCCATGGGAGGGCACGGGTCATCTACATGACATCACCGTGGTCAGCCCGTCGTTTCACAACAGCCAGCATGCGGGCTTTTTCGCCTGTACCGCCCATGTGGTCGATATCGGGGGGCGCGGGTTCGGGGCCGATGCGGCCAGTGTTTACGAGGAAGGGATCTATATCCCCATCATGAAACTGGCCGACAAGGGCAAGGTCGATGAAACCCTGATCCGCCTGCTGCGCGGCAATGTCCGCGAACCGGATCAACTGATCGGCGATATCTATGCGCTGGCGACCTGCAACGAGATCGGCCACCGCCGCCTGACCGAGATGATGGATGAATTTGCCCTGTCCGATCTGGAAGGCATCGGTGACTTCATCCTTGATAACTCGCGCCGTGCCACGCTGGAGCGGATCGCGGCCCTGCCGCGTGAAACGGCGACAGGCGCGATGCGGATTGACGGGTTCGACACGCCCATTGATCTGAAGGTCAAACTGACGATCCAGCCGGACCGGATGATCTGCGATTTCGCAGGCACCTCTGGCCTTGATAAAAAGGGCATCAACGTGCCTTTGGTCTATACCAAAGCTTATGCCTGCTATGCGCTCAAATGCGCGGTCGCGCCGGAAATCCCTAACAACGCGGCATCGCTGGCCCCGTTCGAGGTGACAGCCCCTATGGATAGCATCGTGAATGCGGTCCATCCTGCCCCTGTCGCGCTGCGCCATATCATCGGGCATATGATCCCTGACACGGTTTATAATGCGCTGGATAAAATCCTGCCCGCGACTGTCCCCGCCGAAGGGGCAGGGTGTCTGTGCAATTTTCAGGTGTCCTTGCGCCCTGCTGCTGGCCACAAGGGGCGCAGGTCCGAAGTTCTGACTTTCAATTCGGGCGGCGCAGGCGCGCGCCCGTCGGTTGACGGGTTGAACGCGACCGCCTTTCCTTCCGGCGTCATGACCATGCCGATCGAGGCAACCGAACATACGGGCCCCGTCATCATATGGCGCAAGGAATTGCGCCCTGACAGCGGCGGGGCAGGGCAATACCGTGGTGGCTTGGGCCAGTTTATGGAAGTTGGTGCCGCTGCGGGCCACGAATTTGATTTTTCCGCCATGTTCGACAGGGTCCGCCATCCCGCGCGGGGCAGGC